>JBBQRC010000119.1:0-9961 GCA_038215215.1 Pirellulales bacterium | reverse complement strand
TTTCTATTTGCTTGTATTGTTGGGATTGCTTGTATTGTTGGGAGGGCGAGGCTCCTGCCGAGCCAATTCGTTATTGCTCCGCAGGAGCGTCGCCCTCCCAACCTTTGAATTTTGCAGGTTTTTAAATCGGACGACCTCAGTACTCTGGGGAGAGGGCCGGAGGAGAGGGAGCGAGATCTGCTTAACCCCGTGCCATTCGTGTCAGGAGTCAATTGTGGCAAGCAGCCACAAGGCCGTTCCGGCAATTGACTCATGACCCTTCTAAACTCTAAGCACTAGTGAATGAGTTTGCGTTCTTTGAGCAAATCAAGGACCTTTGTGACGCACTCGTCGACGCTGGAATCGCTCGTATTCAATAACAAGTCTGCATTCGTGGGCACCTCGTAACTCGCGCCCGCACCGGGTAAACGAGGGATGTTCCCTTCATCAGCGGCCGCGTAATGTCCGCGCGGATCGCGCGCTCGACAAACATCCAGTGGTGCATCGACATGGATCGTCAGGTAGCTGTCCTTGCCAATCAGTTCAGCCACTTTTTCGCGCGTTTGTTGTTCGGGTGCGATGAGTGCTGCCAGGCAGATGAAACCGTTTTCATTGAGCAAGCGGGCCATGTGAGCGGCGCGGCGCAAGTTCTCAGAGCGCTCTTCGGGTGAGAATCCCAAATCGCGGCTCAAACCACGCCGCAATTGTTCGCCGTCGAGCACAATTGCGGTGCGGCCGATGTCAAACAGTGCGCGTTCCACACCGCGTGCGATCGTCGTCTTGCCACTTCCACTGAGACCGGTGAATAACACTGTGGCTGGACGTTGCCCAAGCCGTGCGCGGCGTTCCTCGGCGGTAACTAGTTTCACGCTGGCCGTTGGCTCTAAGGTGGCGACGTCTTCAATCTCCCATTGCGCTTGCTTGGACTTCTTGTCGGGCTCACGACTAGTGATCATCCCCGCGGCCACTGTAATGTTGCTCAAACGGTCGATGACGATAAACGCACCGGTGGTGCGATTGCGTTGATATGGATCAAAGAAAATGGGCTGGCTAAGTGTGATCGAACAGCGACCGATCTCATTCAGTTGCAGATCGGGGGCGGGCGAGCGATGCAGCGAATTCACATCGACTCGGTACCGTAGCGATTCGATATGCCCAGCCACAGTCTGCGTCGTGTGCTTGAATAAGTATGTTGTGCCTGGCACCATCGCCTCGGAACTCATCCACACCAGCATGGCATCAAAATCATTGCTCACCTTGGGGACGTTGCCGGGGCGAACGATCATATCACCGCGACTGCAGTCGACTTCGTCCGTTAAGGTGAGCGTCACGGACTGCGGTGTAAAGGCCTCATCCAGCTCACCATCGTGAGTCACAATGCTCTTGACTTTGCTTTTTCGACGCGAGGGCAAAACCATGATTTCATCCCCCGCACGAATGATTCCTGAGGCGAGTGTGCCACAGAAACCACGGAAATCGAGATTGGGGCGATTGACGTATTGCACGGGGAAACGGAAGTCTTCAAGATTGCGATCCGAGCCAATATACACCGACTCCAGAAAGTTCATCAGCGTGCTACCGCGATACCAGGGCATGCTGGGGCTGACATCGACAACGTTGTCACCGTTGAGCGCAGAGATCGGGATAAAATGCAAATCGGGTAAATCTAACCGAGCCGCAAAGTCGCGATAAGCTTCGCAAATTTCATCAAATCGTGCTTGGCTGAAATCGACCAAATCCATTTTATTGATCGTCACAATCACGTGACGAATGCCGAGCAGGGAGACAATGAAGCTGTGCCGCTTGGTTTGCGTGAGCACGCCGTAGCGGGCATCGATCAAGATCACTGCCAAGTCAGCGGATGATGCGCCGGTGGCCATATTGCGAGTGTATTGCTCGTGGCCGGGTGTGTCCGCAATGATAAACTTGCGCTTTGCGGTGGAGAAATAGCGGTACGCCACGTCGATCGTGATTCCCTGTTCCCGCTCCGCCTTCAGTCCATCGGTGACGAGCGCCGGGTCAAATTTGCCGCCGGTCGTGCCATGCGTTTTGGATTCGCTTTCGAGTTGTGCAAGTTGATCTTCGTAGAGCATCTTGGAATCGAAGAGCAAGCGACCGATAAGAGTGCTCTTGCCATCATCGACGCTACCGCAGGTGATAAACCTGAGCAATTCTTTGCGCTCGTGCTGGGCCAGATAGGCTTCGATATCGGTGGCAATCAGTTCGCTTTTGTGACTCATGTTTCTCGGGTGGACTTCTAATGCGGAGAGCTATGGGTTGTGAATAAGGATGGTCGAATCAAAACACCGCGGCTTAGAAATAGCCCTGTTTCTTTTTCTCTTCCATTCCGGCACCGCCTGAATCTTTATCGATCATGCGGCCTTGGCGTTCGCTGGTCGTCGCTAGCAGCATCTCTTGAATAATTTGTGGCAGTGTGGTCGCCTCGGACTCTACGGCACCCGTCAGGGGGTAGCAACCCAACGTGCGGAAGCGGACGCGTTTGGTGACCAGTTTTTCGCCGGGGGCGAGCGTCAAACGCTCGTCGTCTTTCATGATCAACGTGCCACCACGCTCTACGACTTGACGATCGGCCGCAAAATACAGTGGGACGAGGGGAATCTTCTCGAGATGAATGTATTGCCAAACGTCCAGTTCGGTCCAATTGCTGAGCGGGAACACGCGAATACTTTCGCCCGGGTTCACTTTGGTGTTATAGAGGCTCCACAACTCTGGGCGCTGATTCTTCGGATCCCAGCGATGGAATTTGTCGCGGAACGAAAAGACGCGTTCTTTGGCTCGCGATTTTTCCTCGTCGCGTCGTGCACCACCGAAGGCGGCATCAAATCCATACTTATTGAGCGCTTGCTTCAGCGAATCGGTCTTCATGACCTCGGTGTGTTTTTCACTGTTCTCGGCGGGATCGAGCCCCAGCTTCCGCCCCTCTTCGTTGATATGAACCAGTAGATCGAGACCCAGCTCTTTGCGGGCGTAATTCTCGCGGAAGGCAATCATCTCGCGAAATTTCCAGGTGGTATCGACGTGCAAAAATGGGAACGGCGGTCGATCAGGATAAAAGGCCTTGAGGGCCAAGTGCGTCATTACCGCCGAGTCCTTGCCGATCGAATAAAGCATCACCGGCTTTTTGAATTCCGCCGCGACTTCGCGAATAATATGGATGCTTTCCGCTTCCAACAATTTAAGGTGAGTCAATGAGTAGGCTGACATGAGCGACTTTTACTAGTGATGGCTGGGGGACAGTTTAGGGTTGATAGCAGTTTAAACGACAGATTGCTACGCTAGGTGAGGGGTTACGCTGGGCTCACTGACACTTCGGGTTACCGTGGGCTCGCAACCAGCCAAAAGCATCGGGGCTAACTTTTGGTTCGCGTCCGTTGCAGTTGTAAAATCACCGACTCGGAGGTCGTGCCGGGCATATTGTAAGCGGTTAGTTTCCGCAATTCGATGCCAGTTAGCAGTCCCCGATGTCGAGCTTCGCCACGTTCCTCAACCCACTTCGGACCTTTTATGGCCAATAACCGATCGAAACAATGCCAGTATTCCTTCAACCAGCCAGCTTGCTGAGAGAGCGAGCCGACCGCCCGGGTCACCAGACTGCTGTAGCGGAGGTCTTCCAGCACATCCTGCACACGTGAGGCATGTACCGGCACGGGCAAGCCCAACGCCTGGACCATTTCGTCGACAACACGGGATTTTTTTCCCACACTATCGCAGAGGCTAACAGTAAGATCCGGCCGCAAGATGGCGAGCGGTATGCCGGGCACCCCGCCACCTGTCCCTACGTCCAAGACCTCTTCCCCTTCGGCTAACACGTGGGCAAGCTGCCAACTATCCAGCAAGTCACGTCGGGCAAACAAGTCAAAATTGGTGTGCCGCGTCAAGTTCAGCTTGGTATTCCACTCCCAGAGCAAATGACAATATTGCTCGAGCTGCCCAAGTTTGTCTGCATCAATTTGCAGTCCCAGTTTCTCGACAGCAACGGACAGATTCTCGCTTGATTGTTCCAGCTCCATTGTTTCAGGTTTTTCAAAATGAGGTTATTTGGATCGCGTGGGAGTAAGCCAACGCACAATAGTTTCCGTTTCCGCCAGGTCCGACACTACATGGTGCGCTCCGGCCGATCGCAGACTCGCCTCGCTACAGCCACCCGTGCACACGGCCAAACAACGCACCTCCATGGCCATGGCTAAATCGACATCCAGGGGTGTGTCGCCAATGATCACCACATGTTGAGGTAGCGGATTGCTAGCGTGGGATCGGACGTACCGCCAAGCCGGTTCGCTGAGCTGGTGGCGATGGGGAGCTTCATGCCCGTAAACGCCAAATTTAAAGTACTTCCAAAGGTCGTAATGTTCGAGTTTGATTTGGGCCGATTCTGGCATATTGCCGGTTACCAAGCCGAGGTGACATCGCGGATCGGCGTAGAGGTAATCGAGCAGTTGGCGAACGCCAGGCAGCACAAAGCCATCGCGCCGCCGAAGTTCAAGTGGCAGGCGTCTGAAGTAGTTTTCGCAGAGGCTGGCGAGATTTTCAGCGGAAGCGATGATGCCCGCACCTTCGAGCAGCTCTGACATGATGCCACGATCCGTCCGCCCGTGAAGCGCGACCGGCTGAATGTGCGAGTTTTGAAAGTGCTCGCGCGCAGCGCTCAGCAGAGCACCGCCGCCGGCCCCAGCCGAGTCAATCAGCGTCCCGTCGATGTCAAACAACAAAACGTATTCGTCCGCAGCCGCAGTCGTCAGGCGTTCAACTGCGTTATCTAAATCCGCGAGACGCGGGTCGCTAGGTGGTAATTTGCTAATGAAAACGACCTTGATGAATGCTAAAAAACTTCCGTTTCCTAACCGCCACGCGAGCGCAACGGCCAGACTGGGAATTATTTCTCCAAAACCAACAGCTCGACTTTGCGAAAGTCGATCGGGTGGCTCTCGGATTGGAGCGAAATGTAGCCACCCTCCAATTTTATGGTCCCTTTGGCCACGGCTAACTCCTTGGCGTGTGCATCCCGCTCATCGAGTTGCGGTTCGCTATAGGCCAAGACAACCTGACCTTCCATGATGTGCTTAATCTCCCCAGCCCCGTGAACTTCCACTTCGGCCGTCACCCACTGCTCGCCATGGTAAGTCTTGGAGCTTGAACTGGTACAATGCGGCAAAAAGAGCTTGCCGTCCTTGACTACGTTGGTTCCGGGAGTGCACAAGTTAGCCGTGGTTCGCAAGTTCTTGCCGTCGCCGCCGAGCAACTGATACTCAATCGAAGCGGGAAAGTCTTGGTCCAGTGTGATCGTCTTGGGATCTTCGCAGTGCAGCATGAGGCCGCTGTTGCGGGTCGCCCAGCCCGGTCCGCCAGGACACTGATCGCCTACAAAGCGATACTCGACTCGCAGTCGGTAGTGAGAATAAGGTTGCTTATAAAAAAGGTGACCAAACCTTTCGTCAAATTTTTCGTATTTATCTTTGTCGTAGCGTACTTGCAGCAGCCCGTCTTGCACGCGGAACGTGTTTCCATAGTTTTCCCCGAGCGCGTGATGACGTATTTTAGGAATCCAGCCATCGAGATCTACGCCGTTAAAGAGCTGAATCCATTTTTCCTCGGAGGGCTTGGGTGCCTGCGCCGTAGATGGTTTTGAAGACGTTAACACGACGCACAGACCGAGACCGATCCAGCAGAGCGATTTGAGAGGTTTTGTCATTTTGATTCCAATTCACGAATTGCGGCGATCGCTCGCCACGTCCCGTAGGGGTGGATTAATTCCGGCCGCGATTGCCCAGATCACTAAGCTTACGTTGACCGAACATGCCAATTGCGGCTAAATATAATGCTTGCGGCGGCATTCGGCACGCACAATATGCAGTGTCGACCAACTTATTCCCGACTTATCGAGGTGCTACTACAGCTTATTGTGTAGCCAGCGAAGTGCTAGCTGCCATGACAACTTAGTGATAGCATCGATTGCCGACAGACCAGCTGAAATTAGCTTGACTGCTTAAGGACAAAGCAAACATGTTGACCAGACGATCAATGATCGCAAGTGAGCGTAGCCTTCAGGGCTGCAACCAAGCGGTGGCCTGCTCGCGAGGATGGAACTGCTCCCCCGCCGCTGTCGCCAAGTCGACGTCATCGGGCCGGGTAGCCGCTTTTCTGAATTGCAGCTCGGCGATGTTAAAAGCGGCTGTATTGATGGTGGCTGTATTGTTGGCGGCTCAGTGCGGATGGCTTGCTTCTTCCTCGGCTCACGCGCAGAGCAAATCGGGATTGGGGGGCGGTCAATTTGGTTTGCCCGATAATTTATTGTCCGGCGCGGTCGGGAGCGGAGCAGGTGATGTCGGGCTCACCGCCAAGTTTGAAATCGAAAATGGTGGCCGCGCGGGGCGCCTAACCGTGACGGCGGATATCGCCGAGGGTTGGCACATTTTTTCCGTCACTCAACTGGAAGGTGGTCCTAAGCCCTCCAAAATCACCGTAAAAAGTGACTTCGTGAAACTCACCGGGCCCTTTACGCCCGGTCGCGAACCAGAAATTGCCCATCAAGATGATGTTTGGCCGGGACTACCCATTGAAGAGCACCATGGACAAGTTGTTTGGTCGGCCCCCATTGAATGGACAGGTGACCTCGACCCCGAAAAAACACAGATCGATTTGGTTTTTGATGGGCAGGTCTGCCAGGAATCCTGCATTCCAATTAATGAGAAACTCAAAGCCAAATTTGCTGGTTTTTATGGCTCCGCAGAAAAGAGCACTACATTCAAGGCGAAAAATACGCATGCCACTTGGTCAGCCACACTTAGCCCAGCGCGGCTGAAGCCTGGCCAAACAGGCAACGTGGTTATCAAAGCGGACACTGATCCTGGCTATCACGTGTACCCCTTTGTGACCGACAATTCCGAGTCAACGCACTATCGAACTCTCATTGTCGTGACGCAAAAATCCGGCTTGAAATTCGGTGCTCCGAACACTTCCGCAGCGCGCGAGTCCATCGATATCGGAGCAGCACAACCGGTTGATTATCACGTGGGCGCGGTCGAGTGGACCATTCCCATTCGCGTTCCCGCAGCGGCCGCTGAAGGACAATACCCGATCGAGGTTCAAGTTGGCTTCTTTACCTGCAACGAACAGAGTTGCGATCAACCTAGCGGGGCTACCTTCAACGGGACGCTCGAAGTCGCAAGCCAAGCTGCAAACAACACTGTCGCCATGTCAGTTGTTGGCACGCCGTACAAAGAGGTCGCTGGCTTGGAGAATTTGGCAAGCTGGGTGGACAAAGAAGCGACACAGCTCGGTGCGACATTATCGCTGAACATTTGGCACATTCTAGCCGCACTGGCGGGTGGCTTCATATTGAACCTGATGCCATGTGTTTTGCCTGTAGTGGGCTTGAAACTGATGAGCTTCGTGAATCAGGCTGGAAGTAGCCGCACGCGGATCGTCACGTTGAACTTGTCGTTTGTGGGGGGTATTTTGGCCGTCATGCTGGTCTTGGCCGCCGTGACAATTGTCGCCAAAGTCGGATACGGTCAAGCGTTTGGTTGGGGCAAGCAGTTTGAACGCCTCGATTTTCAAGTTGGCTTGGCGATGCTTGTGTTTGCGATGGCCTTGAGTTTCCTCGGCGTCTGGGAAATTCCTATTCCGGGCTTTGCGACCTCGGGTAAATCAGGCGAGCTGATGGCCAAAGAGGGACATTTTGGTGCATTTTTAAAGGGCATACTCACCACCGTGCTGGCGACCCCATGCTCGGGGCCCTTTTTGGGTGCTGTGTTTGGAATCACGCTTAGTCTCTCGCCGCTGAGTATTGTGGTGCTGTACCTGACGTTGGGAATCGGGCTGGGATTGCCCTACTTGGCACTCTGTTTATATCCAGGGTTCGTCAAGTACTTGCCGAAGCCGGGCGCGTGGATGGATACCTTGAAGCAAGTCTTGGCGTTTCCCTTGCTGCTGACTGTCGTGTACATGATCCAAATAGTGAATCCCGACTATCGTATTGCTACGCTGATTCTATTGATGGTCGTGTGGTTTGCTTGTTGGCTAATTGGTCGAGTTCCAGCGTATGCCGAGGGGTACCGCATCCGCACAGCCTGGTTTGGCGGCGCAGCGGCCATTGTCGTGGGAGCGATCATTGCATTTTCACTCTTCGGCCCCATCAAGCATCATCTTCCCTGGGAACCCTACAACGAGGCCCAATTGGCTCAGTACCAGCGTGAAGGCAAAACGGTGATGGTCGAGTTCACGGCGCGATGGTGTTTGACTTGTCAAGTCAACATGCGGACGGCTATCGATCGCGTCGACGTCGCCAAAGTGGTGAAAGAGAATGACATCATCACCATGATCGCTGACAAATCCGAACCCTCACCTGCCATTGATGCCAAAATTCAGGAGCTGGGTAGCAATTCGATTCCTTTGCTCGCGATTTTTCCGCCCGGGGAAACGCCGATTCTATTGCGGGACACCATCACTCAATCGCAATTGATTGCCGCGCTCAGGCAAGCGGGAGCTAGCAAGTCCGGTGACAAGCGCGCAGCCGCGACTCCCGTGTCCACCAAGCGTTAAACTAGCCAGCGCACTAAAACTATGCCGAATCACCGCAGGTAGGGTGAGTGGTGCGAGCTCCCGGCGAGCTACCTAAATTGCGACTGGTTGCTGGTAACGCTCCTTTAGCCCAGTGCAGTACCTTAACCCAAATGCCACGGTGCTCGATACTCCTTCGTGAGCCACTTGGATGCTTCTGCGTCGCCCACGATGGTTTCCGTTTTGGGATCCCACGCAATTTTCTTTTTTGTACGAACCGCGATGTTTCCCAAGTGACAGACCGTGGCTGATCGGTGTCCGATGCTGATATCCGCCGCCGGTGTCTGGCGCGATTTTACGCACTCAAAGAAGTTGTTTACGTGGCTGACGTTGGCGTTAGCATTAACGATCTTCGGCACTTCGACATCCTTAAGCAGCTCTTTTGGATTGGTCGTGATACCACCGCGGTAAACAAATAAGCTCCCTTTTTCACCAACGAACTCGGTTCCTTGATCCGTGCTCTTGGTATCCAACTTCTGACGGCAAGTCATGACGACGCCGCTTGCATAGGTATACCGGATCTCAGTCGTGTCAGGCGTTTCGTACCAGCCGTCGGGATTGTAAGTACCTGAGCCCTCGACACTGGTTGGGCCACTCTCGTCCATACCGAGCCCCCACTGCGCAATATCAAGATGGTGGGCGCCGAAATTCGTTTGCTGCCCGCCGCTGTAGTCCCAGAAAAAGCGGAACAGGTAGTGAACGCGGTTTTTATTGTACGGGCGGAGCGGAGCGGGACCGAGCCAACGATTAATATTTCATGTTGTTTTTTGGCCCACCCTGATTGCCGACACCGATCATGCCGACACGGACCCGTTCACTAGGAGGCTCAGCGGAAAACGTCGAGCGATAACTTTTCGCGGTCATGCCCAGAATGAGACCACCCGTGGAGGCCTGCTTTACAAATGTTCTGCGAGAAAGCTGCGACATGACAGGGCTACTCCTAGATTTGAGCGACTCAAATTATCGCGATTGAGGGAACATCTTTCCCAACGAAAATTATCTGTGATCGCGTCGGACATGGCAACGGTGCCGCACAATTTTTCAGTCGGGGGAGGGGCAACAGAAAGCCACGCAGCGATCATCTGGGTGTATAGAGCATTTGCGATCTGATGGCTGGACGCCTGGTCCGAATGGGGCTCGACGCCTCTCGCTGCCAACGATGATCCTAGGCGCGGACTGTGCAATCGTACAAAATCGATCGATGGCGTCCATGCATTCGAATTCTGAATAAACTCAGACGAATCCGGGTGATTTTCCATCTAGCTGAACAGTGCCTCGACATCGACTATTTTTGCTAGGAACGTTAAAATTCCTTTATCCAGAAATCAGAGGCGGTGTTATGGAAGTTAGAGGCAGACGATGATGAAGTTAGATCGCATTTTTAGCGCCGAGGCGTCGCGCT
>JBBQRC010000118.1:0-9987 GCA_038215215.1 Pirellulales bacterium | reverse complement strand
ATTAGCGCCGCAACCGACGTCACTTTCGATGTTCAGGAACCCAACGTGATCCGCTTGGTCCAAGTCGTCGGCACTCTTAGATTCGCTGACGATCGCGACACAGAATTGAACGTTGGGCTGCTAACGGTCCAACATGACAGCGAGTGTTCGGAGCAAGGGTTTTCATGTGAATTCGAAGGCTCTGGCAGCGGACCAACAACGCCACCCGAATTGTGGCCGTCGCTCATCGTGGGCACTTTGGAAAAGCCAATCCCCGTAGAACACACCGCTCGTATCCGACTCCATTATTTGGAGGGCATGAATAAGAATGACGCCCCGGCGATTGCATGCTGCTCTGGACGCATGGAATTTCATGGTTCGCCCATGTCGCGAACGTGGATCAAATTAGGTGCTGACGCGGCCGCCGGTACAACGCGTGTCACGCTCTCAGAGGCCTTGGGAGACTGGCGTGTGGGCGATGAAGTCTTGCTAACTGCCACAGAACGCGCCAAGGGTTCGGGTACCTTTCGCACTAGCGGTTCGCGCTCGCGCAAGCCCCAGTCAGAAGATCGTAAAATCACTGCCATCGAAGGCAGCACCCTCACTCTCGACCAACCACTCGAATACGGACATTTGGGCAGCGGTGAATTTCGCGGTGAAATCGCTAATCTAACTCGCAACGTGATCGTCGAAAGCGCTGATCCGCAAGGCGTTCGAGGACACACTGTATACCATCGCTTCAGCCAAGGAGGTATCAGCCATGCACGCTTCGCTCATCTAGGCAAAGAAGGCGTGCTAGGACGGTACCCTATCCACTTTCACCTCGTCGGCGACACTATGCGCGGCAGCGCAGTGCAAGGTGTCGCCGTGGTCGATTCTCACAACCGCTGGGTCACCATCCATGGAACTCAGTATTTGGTTGTCCAGGATTGCATTGGCTACAAGAGTGTGGGACACGGTTACTTTCTGGAAGATGGAACCGAAGTATACAATTTACTGGACCGGAATCTGGCCGTCCAAGCGCATATGGGAAAAGCACTTCCTAAACAGGTTCTGTCGTTCGATCCCAACGAAGGCGCTGGGTTCTGGTGGGCAAACGGGTTGAATACACTCACACGTAACGTAACAGTGGAAAACGACGAATACGGTTATCGCTATGACATGCAAAAACGAAGCAACTTCGATCCGGTTTTGCCAATCCGCCAACCCGATGGCAGCGAAAAGCAGGTGGATGTTCGCACCCTTCCTATCTGGCGTTTTGATGGTAATGAAGCGCACTCCGAAGGATTCTATGGTATCGTCGTAGCAGCCAACGGGAATGACCAACCCGATTCACCCATCGACGACGAACGCATGCTAAAAGCCATCAAAAAAATCGACTGGACTGGACCCGACACACAGCACCCTCATCGGATTCAAAATCTGTCGATCTGGGGAACGCACTACGCATTCCGTCCGCACAGCCCTGCGATGCTGATCGAGAATGTTCGCATTCATGAAGCCGTGTATGGCATCTATCGACCTGCGTTCGACAATCAGGTCTATCGAAATCTGAGTATCTCGAATGTAGTTTCCGAACCTTTCAATCGCTCTATGGACGATGCTAGCGCACAAGCAGGTCAAATCAGTGTCGATGGGCTGACATTCACTACCGGACATGGCAATAAGACGACGCCACTGATTCAGATCAGCGATGTCAATCTCAGCGGCCATGCAGCCACTCACTTGCGAAATGTTACTGTTCATCGCCCTGATAATCTCCAAGATCGTTGGCCGCTGTTGAATCGCGGCGTTGGTACGCGGGTTCCACCCATAACCATGGGAGTACCTGTGTTTATCCATAATTATTACGGCACCGGTCGCCACGCCAAAGTGGTTAGCACTGCCGCGAAAGACCTGATTGCGGATGGCAGTGATTATCGCCAAGAGGAATCGCTCACTAGCGATGAATCTCGCGTTGCTGAAGTCAGCGATGTGGATTGGCCAGAGTTATTAAATCCCACAGATGATCTTCCGCCCGCGACGATCATCACGTCCATTAGACGCAGCGGTAATGGTTTCCACATGCATGGGATGACACACGACAACGGTGACATCGTCTGCGTCGAGGTCAGTGGTAAGAAAGCAGAGTTGAAGGTTCAGAGTCCAGGAGTGGTCGAGTGGACAGTTATGATCGATTCACCGCTTGAAAAACTTGTGGCGGTAGCGATCGACAATGCCGGAAACCGAGAAATAACCGGACACGAAGTAGCGCTTCCATCCTCTAAAACAGTAGCAAGCTCAATCAAGCCTCGCGATTTGCATGCAGGTCATTAAGTTGCGGAAAGTTATTCCGCCAGTCCGAATCGCAGTTGCCATGGGGGATGAGTGTGTCATTGCATAAGTAATGATATTCCGTGGCATGATTATCTTGCGTTACTGCGTCGGACTAGCCAGCAACGAAAGAAGCGGTGAACGAAGTTCTTGCAAAGCTGCCGACTGCTTTGTCGGCGTGGGGTATCGAAGCATCGATGTGGCGCGATCTGGTTTGGAATTTTAAACGTTACTTCGGCCAAGCATCCTGTGCTGGAAGTCCAGAGTCGATGGCTGTTGACGCTGCCGGGACCGGCAAGCGTTTCCACCGAGGCCAGCGTCAAGCTGCAGAATGTTTTGCCGCAGTGAGCAAGTGGCTAGCAAGTTGAAATACAGTTGCCGGCTGATGTGTGTTTTGTCCTGCGCGATCGGCGAGTGGGCTCAGTCAATACAGTCGTATTCGGATGGCATGGCCTCTTGCGACGTTAGAATAGCTCTTTCAACGAGTCCCAATCAATGATTAATTGAGACAACTGTTCGACACTAACAGAGCTCACAGGCAGGTTGCCGTTCGAACCAGTTCAATGAACTGGAGGTAAATCGCTCAGCGCTGTGCTATCCAGACAATCAAGCACGAGGTACTCAATGCCGCATTGTGAGCGATGCGCACTTGGATTACCTGCTCAGAGTCACACAAGATTGGTACAACCATCGCAGAGGACACAGCGCTCGAAATCACTTGCCACCCGTTCGCGACAGTGACACACCACCGACGATCGATTTCTCGAAACAGAAGCTTGTTTGTGTCGAAGAACTCGGCGGTCATCTAAAATCGTATCGCGCTGCAGCGTAAGTGCATTTGCAATTCACCGTAGGTTGCTTGCCATTATGCCGATATCAATCGCTAGCGGCTGGGTGGTCCCCAAATTCGGCCACTTGAACACGGTGAGTCGACGCCCATTCCCACTCGAATGACTATGGAAAGTGGTGTCGGCGTCCTCAGCTTAAGTTCAACTGGAGTCGGAAATCGCCTGATCAATTGTGTGGCAAGGTTTTTGTACCACGCGGCGATTGTCCTCAATCGTGCAGTAACATAGCGGGGTGTAGGGGGCCATGCCCCCACTGGCGCGCGATTTCCAAATTTCGATTTTAGAGAGTGGTTAGTGGGCCTACGCTTTTTCACAATTCCGATACAAGACTCTGCGGCAACTGAAGCCGAGCTCAACAGTTTTCTGTCGAGTCATAAAATGCTCGCTATCGAGCGCCGTTGGGTCGATTTGGGAACCAATTCGTTTTGGGCGATATGCGTGGACTACTTGAATCCAACCGATACCCCGCAACCAACCGAGCCGCGATGACTCCGGCAGAATCAAATATTCGGCACCTTCGCAATCCAGTTTAAGCAAGTCGATTTCCAACACGCCCCATTTGTTGATTTGCTTCCACAGTTGCTCGACTGTCATTGCCCGAACTTCGATCCCAAATTCACATTGTCGCGGTTGCAAATCATCCCACAGATCCGGCCCGTATTCGCTGACACGCCTGACGGGCAAGAAGATTCACATCAAGAGCGCCCAGCGCTTGCAGGGCGAAGTCGGAAGGCGACGCGGACGAGCGAAGGTCACCACGGAAGGCAACGTCACAATTGTAGAGAACAAACCCGCCTCGGTGGAAACAATTGGCAGCGATGCTCCCACATCGAGGGCGGTCCTGAAGAGGCCACGCAGGGCGAAGGTCGCAGAAGCTGGCGTTGCCGAAAAGAAACTTAGCGCGGTGGCAGCGGCACTCAAGGTACTCGGTGAATCATCTGAGCCGCTAAACTGCAAAGACCTAATCGAGGCCATGGCTACGCAAGGACTATGGTCGAGCCCAGGTGGCAAGACACCTCACGCAACTTTGTATGCAGCCATACTGCGCGAGATCACGGTCAAGGCAAACGAATCTAGGTTCGTTAAGACCAAGCGTGGACGGTTTGCAAAACGGTGATTTGTAAGAATCGGCAGTTCTTGGTGGCTCACAAACCAAGCTTAAAGACGCCCTGGCTTTTGCTGGGGCGTTTTTTGTTTGGTATTGACTCGCCAGTGGGCTTTCAATCGCCTACAACATAGTCTTTCAGGCGAGTCAAAATGACATTAGCACTAGGCACCTTGATAATCCTTGTTCTCATATTCTTCGCCGGTTTGTCACTCGGTGTGGTTTTCACGCTGATTGCAGTATCGGGCCGCCGAACGATTGCAGACCAGCCTCCCTACGATCCGCAGTTGGTCAGAGATTCATCAAACCCTTACGAGCCATCGAGCGTCGGTGTTAGTCGCGCATCTCGGTCAATGAATGGGTGCGCTATTACGATGGCTGTTTTTACACTTGTAGTAATCGGCCTGCTGTCACTGGCGGCAACCATCTTCTATGCCAGAATAAGCACTGTCAAAACCGGCCCGCCAGTACTCGTTCCTGCGACACCACTTCCTGTTGTGCAGCCACAGCCTCCGCCTGCAAATCATGGGGTTGCTAGTAGTCCTCTTTAACAATGAAGCGCCCTGGCAGATGCTGGGGCGTTTTTTGTATGCGATTGCGCTCAAGTGTTATTTGCCATCACGCAGTGCTCTGGTCACCGACGGACTCTGAACAACGAAGCCATGGCGTTTAGCTTTAGTGTCGATGCAATTACCGTTTTCCAATACGTCCAGCGAACTTCCTTTTTCATTAAGGCGGAAAACGATCATGTAGTCTCCGAACATGGCGACAATCGTTCTACCGTCTATTATTGCCCACCGATTATTCGGAATCTTGGAGCTTGTATCGCTTGAAGGGAGTACGGTACCGTTTTCGTGGAAAACAAAAGACCTGCCAAACCATTTCGAAAGATTAGGATTATCAGCGCAATTCCATTTCGATTGTCTGAGAATATTTGCGACCCTAGCCTTGTCGCGAGTAAGTTTTCCGTTGTCATCTGGTAACTCCGATGACCCCATTTCGACTTTCAGGCTTTCGATAAGCTCTCGCAGACGAATAGCTTCGTCCAGCTTATCTTGGGTTGTAGCACTCTTCCTGAGTGACTCGAGCGTCTCGATTTGCTCAGCTTGCAATTGATTAAGCTTGTCAAAGTACTCGCTGTTTAGAGCTTCGAGTTTCGCATTCCAGTTTGACTCAGCCTCCAGAATTGCCGTCTGTGCAAAAGCACCAGTTGTGAGTACCGTCAATATAAACATTGGAAGTAAGGTTTTCATAGAGCGCACTTGCCTTTAACTGATTCACCATCAATTGCTGTCTGTCGTTTTTTACACCACGGGAGGTGTCATGTCCATCAAGCACGATCCAACAGTCGAGGGCAAACAGCTCTGAAGCTTCTGTCGGCAATCGCGAACCAGTCGCTACTAGCACCAACAAATGGCCAGCTACCTGGCCAGCCCTACGGTCACATAGGCTCGCTCGAATAACTACGCAATCGCCTCGGTGAGGCCACCGTTTGCGCCGACGCGTACTCACGGGAGTCGGTTGCCTTTGTAGCCCAAGATCGATCCGACGCGTTTTGGCGCAAACGCCGGGGCTTGCAAATAATCTCTCAAAATGACGCGGGACATCGCTTGATGTTTGTGCGTTTCCATGGCTGATGTGTGTTATCGCAAGTTCGATTCACCTTTCGGAGCACAACGATGTCAGCCGATACCAAACCGCAGCTACGACAGATCTTCCGCACCATGGACCCGCACCGAGCCCAAGAGATTCGGGAGGCGTACTACAAAGCCGTTGAAGGCCTGCGAACGCTAACCGACGAACTAGAGCGGGCCGAAAATGCCGAGAACGAAGAGACTTCCGCAAAGCAAGTGAACGATGACGGGGTTTTCGTCTCAATCCCGCTGAGAGCCGAGTGGGTTCCAGAAGAATGGATGAATCGCAACAAGGGTCGTCGTCATATAACCATTGTTGCCGACGGAATCATACAAGATGAAGCAAAGCCAAATGTCGTCAATCGTGTACAGCGTGGAATTCTTCATGATTGTCGCTTGGAATCTTATGAAAAGATGTCTCGCGATGGGATCGAGTATTGGAATGCAAAGTTTTTCGTGCCTTGCAACCCAGTGTACTCGATAGGCGCCTCGCGAGTTTCGACTGAATGTCGATGATGAAAACCCGAAGAAGTAAACGCTGCTACTACAGATCACCCTGACAGACTCAGAACGGCCCATGAATTTAATTCTCCTTTTGCTAGTCGGCTGCGGAATCGTTGCTGCGTTGGGTGCTGGCGTGCTCATTTTGCAACGAAGATTCATTCCGAAGTTGCAGATTTCGATTCGTGGCTTGTTGAGTCTGGTCGCCATCGTCGCCATCATTCTGGGCGTTACCTTCGGTTACAGACGGAACACCATGGCACAATTGACTTGGATTCCAGTCGCCAAAGAGAACAACGTCAACTTTTTTCCAGCGGCTCAAGTGCAGAAAGCGGATGATGGGCACTTTGAGTTTATCTACCATGCAAGGAATCGCTCGATCCAGCACTTGATCGCGCAAAACAACCTCCGAAACTACGAGGTAACTCAAGAGGCTGTTCGAGTAATCGCCAACGACGAGCAAGAAGCCCACGACCAGCTTCAACGTATTCAGGAATCCGATACGATTGTAACGAATTCAACTCACAGTGCTCGATCGAAAGGATGAAGGCGGAAGGATGAAGGATGAACAAGAAAAAGTTCCGACTGACATGAAGACGCGGACGCGGCAGTTTGCTTTGCGGGTCATCAAATTGTATTCTTCATTGCCTATCTCAACGGAGGCTCAAGTGCTAGGGAAGCAAGTTCTTCGTTCAGGCACTTCTGACTGATGCAACGACAATCGACCACGACAAGATGATGTAGCATGTTCGCTCGCATCCGTTCCCGCTCGTATTCGCCACGATCAGCGGTGCCCACCTGTACGGTTTCCCCTCACCCGATTCCGACTTCGATCTCCGAGGAGTCCATTTGCTGCCGCTCGAAACGGTGGTCGGACTCGATGGTGGCGAGCAGACCGTCGAAAAAGAGGGGATGTACGACGGTCTTGAAATCGACCTCGTCACGCACGACGCTGCAAAGTTCTTCAACCTGATGCTGCGCCGTAACGGCTACGTGCTCGAGCAACTTTTTTCACCGCTCGTCGTGTTCACCACGCTCGAACACGATGAACTCAAGTCGATTGCAGCTGGCTGCATCACACGGCACCACGCCCATCACTACCTCGGGTTCGCAGCGACCCAGTGGAAACTGTTCGCCAAAGAGTCACCGCCACGCGTCAAGCCGCTGCTGTACGTCTATCGCGTCCTGCTAACGGGTATCATAGTCGAAGTTGTGCGCATCCAAGGCAACCGTATCACCCTCGGGCTCGTTGCTCCGGCCGACGTCAAGATTCTTCGAGGCGAGTTGAACCAAAAACAAGCCAGGACCGAAACGGCGGAACTTGTCGTCGAGGATGGACTGCTGGTAGCTTGCTAAGCGGAGCACAGCGGTTGGTTCCACAGACGGCTGGTTCTACCCGCGGCCGCCTTCACAGCAGGTTTCACAGATCGTATGGCACTGGGAGCACTGAAGCTTGGCGCGGAACTCGATCAACGAGCCGCCACGGGGCAAGCTGGTCGGCAAAGCTCGCCAGAAAGTCCGATTTCAGCGATCACAATTCTCTCCGAACTGAACTGCGGAATATTTGCTTCGTATTCAATCGTGACACAGTATCATCTTTCTCCTGCGTCCTTCAGGACTATTCCGACAACCTTCGTGACAAGTACCTGATCGAGTGATTCGGCAGGACATTCTAACGAACAAAACAAACCGTTGTCCGTCACTTCAAATGCTTATCGAACCAATCAGCCATGATCGCAACTTCGTTTGGAATTGTGAGCCAAGGATGGCCTCCACCGGCTTTGATGATCAATTCGGCCGAACCCCCTTCACCCTGAATTGCATCGACAAGTTTCTTTGAATGCGAAAGTGGGACAACCTCATCGGCATCACCGTGGATCAGCAAGAAGGGAACTGTCGGCTTGTTGACTCGATGGAGTGGCGAGATCGCGCGGGCCATGACTTGTATCTCCTCGCTGCTTTTTTCTTTCAGGGCTCCGTGACTAGTTGATGTTGCTCCAACCGCCAGCAATGGCGCTAGCACCTTTGCATCAAGCATGTGACCGTCGCGCCATTCAACAAAATCTGTCGGCGGAAAGAACACTGCCACCGCTGCAACTGAGGAATCAAGTCGATCGGCTTTGTTTTTTGCCCCCGCATCCCCAGCAACGGGCGTTAGTGCCGCAAGAGTCGCCAAATGGCCACCCGCCGATGCTCCGGTCAGCCCAATGTGGCTTGCATCGATTCGGTAATCGTCCGCATGTTCTTTGACGTATCGAATTCCAGATTTGACATTTTGGTCCATTTCCAGCGCGGTGTACCGCGATTTGGAACCTGGCCGAATAGCAAAAACAATATAGCCTCGTCCGCAAAATGTTGAGTAAACCTGTGCCAGAGCATGGTCGCGAATCTTACCGCGATCGGAGTACCAAGAACCGCTAGCAACGTCCACTATTGCTAGTCCGTTGGCCGGTCCAGTCGGTGTAAATATATCCATCAACAAGCCCGTTCCATGTACTTCTGCAAAGACGATGTCTTGTTTTTGCGTGTAAGGAACAGGTTCGGTCGCGAATGAACTTTGCGACAAGACAAATTGAAACGTGGCAAAAATGCCGAACACGGAAGCTCGCATGCGTGACTCCAAATTGCGATTGCAATCGCATATTGTTAGCTTGGATAGTGGGTTGGTACGTCAACCCGCCCTACATTGTAACCCCTATTCGGTCTCGTACGCTGTCAGAGTTCTCACCATCAGCGACCATCGTGGCGGATGCTGCCAGCATCCGAGCCGACTCTCGCATCGTCGCCCACACGATACACCGATTATCGTTTGGGCAAATGGCGATACTATCGAAATTGATCCTTACACCGAGCGAAGATACGCGATTCCGCTAGATCATCAGGGAAATCCCTCGGAATCCTAGCGGGGTTCTTGCCTACTTTCAATTGCCAACGACACTAAGATGCAACTTCCGTCGTCGATGACGTTGATGCCAGCATCCCGAGCTGCTTGGCTTGCTCGGGAGTCTTCAGCGCCGGGTTGCATCCAGATGTTCTTCACGCCGGCGGCGATGGCTTGCTGGATGATTTCGCGTGTGACTTGAGGTGGCGTGACGATCGATAAGGACTCTGGGACGCCGGGGAGATCGGCTATCGTTGGATAGTCTTGATGTCCTTCGACTTCGGGCGCTGAGGGATTTAGCGTATATACGGTGCGACCGGAAGCGACGAGGGCTTGAAACACTTTGTTACCGTACTTGGATCGATCCCGCGATGCGCCCGCGACTGCGAATATCTTGGCTGCCAGAAATGTTGCGGTCGGTGATTTTCTATTTTCTTCCATGGCGACAGGTACTTTTCAGTTTCTTATGCGTTTAACGGAATAAGTGCGCTTAGTGCTGAGTCTCTATTTCCGCAAAAGCTGATTTTCTTGCGAACCAATGAATCAGCTTAGCGTCTATATCTGTAAGCACGCGAGAATGAAGCGTGCGACAGGAATCTAAAACAATCGCTAGTATCGGAAACGGACAAATGATTTCAATACGGCCCAGTTCATCACGGTCAGCAATGACCGAACGTTATCAAAGTTGCAGGAAAGGCATTGCGCCAGCGTGCGCGAATATGCCCT
>JBBQRC010000117.1:0-10005 GCA_038215215.1 Pirellulales bacterium | reverse complement strand
GGGCAGGGTGAGGTGAAATTTAAACGGTAAATTATTTTTGGACGATGCCTTAGCAGCACCCATGAGTTTGAAAACGAGCCCAAGGTCGATCCGCTGCGGCAGATCGGTCGTATCGGAACGAGTTGTGATGAATCGCGTGCTAATCGTAGGTTGCGGATACGTGGGACTTGCCTTGGCCCGGCAACGCCGCGCAGCCGGTGACGCGCCGCCGCTGGCGCTGACACGCAGTGACGAGCGTGTCGCAGAACTGTGTGACGCAGGCCTTGAGCCCATCGTCGGACACTGGCATGACGCGGCTTCTCTGCATCTGCCCCCTGTCGATACGGTACTCGTCTCTGTACCGCATCGCGAGGACGGCGGCTGGGCAATCGAATCCCATGTTCACGGGCTGAAAAATCTGCTGCAGGCTCTGCCGACTGGCTGGAGCAAGTTGATCTACCTCAGCACCACGGGGGTTTACGGTGACGCACACGAAGTGGTCGACGAGAACACTCCGACTCAGCCTACCCGCATCGGACCGCAGATCGCCGTCGCCGCAGAGCAGTTTTTAGAGCAGCAGTGGCACGCGCGAGCTGTAGCTCAGCCACAACTAACGATCCTCCGTCTCGCAGGTATCTACGGACCAGGCCGCATTCCGCTGGCGGAAAAACTGCGTTCGGGCCAACCGTTACAAGTACCTCAAGACGGTTGGCTCAATCTGGCGCATGTAGACGACATTGCCGCCATGTTGTCGATGGTTATGGGACGTCCTCTGCATCACGAACTGTACGTATTCTCAGATGCGCACGCGGTTCGTCGCATAGAGTTCTATCGGCATCTCGCGAGCCTGTGTGGTGTCGACGAGCCGCAATTTGCTGCTGCCGATCCGTCCAGCTCGCGCGGGCGAAGAGCTGGAAACAAACGGGTCGATCCACAGCGATTGGTCCGCGAACTGGATTTCAAATTTCGATTTCCCAGCTATCGCGAGGGGTTGGCTGATTGCTTGGCACAGCGCAATTAAACCGTTCGCTCGATCAATAGCTGTCTTACCGTAACTGTCTTTTATCAGTTGAGCGGCTCGGCGCGAGCCCTGATACAAGCGAAAGTCATTTGGAGTGCGACGACTTGTCGTCGCTTTGCCTTCCCTATGCGGCATTTTTGTCAAGCGGCGCGGGAAGTCAGCGAACATTTCATTTCAATTTCAGGTGACGTCGGCAGGTCAAACGAATGTCTTTCCCAGAACCAAATAACCTGAAAAAGACAGCGGCGACGTGTCAACGCACTCGCAAGGTCGCTGGTTTAGGGGCTAGCCCGGATATTGCATGCTGAGAAGAACAAGTGGCCACCGCCTTGCCGCTCAATTATTCGTCAAACGATCCCAAGCGTCATGGTTTGGTGATGGCTTCGTCGAGATTAAGCAGGACGCGGGCCACGACCATCCAGGCAGCCAGTTCATTAGAGTCGCTACCGGTTAATTGCTGGACCAGCGATGGATCGGCGGCCACCAATGCCTGCCCGGATAATTCGCCGCGACGGAGTCGGTCGCGTTGTTGATCCAGCAACTCTTGCAAAATGCTCAGTTCGGTGGCATTGGGAGCCCGCACCAGGGCCAGTCGATGAGCATAATCAAGTCGCTCTTGGTCGCTGGCGCCAGCCTGACGCAAGATCTTGGCCGCCAGGGCGCGGGCGCAGTCGACAAACTGGGGCTCATTGAGCAAAACAAGTGCTTGCAACGGAGTATTACTGCGTTCGCGGCGAATGCAGGCCGAATCCCCCTTGGGTGCATCAAAAACTTGCAGGGGTGGGTAAGCGACGGACCGATAGCTGTGAACGTACAGGCTGCGTCGATATTGATTCCCGTCGACCGAGGTTGGCCAAATCTTAGGACCGTAGCTGGCGGGCGGTTCAAACAGAAAACTGGGTGCAGCAGGAAAAATGCTGGCACCCCCAACTGCTTCGTTGAGCAAACCGGAGACCCGTAGCGCGCTGTCACGAACCGATTCAGCATCCAGTCGCAAGCGTGGACCGCGAGCCAGCCAGAGATTCCCAGGGTCCTGCTCGGCCAGTTCAGGTGAGAGGCGGGCGGCTTGCTGGTAAGTAGCCGACTCGACGATCAGACGATGAATGTGTTTCAAATTCCATTGATTTTCCATCAATTCGACCGCTAACCAGTCAAGCAACTGAGGATGTGAGGGTGCTGAAGACTGGAAACCAAAATCTTCCGGAGTGGCCACCAGACCGCGGCCAAAGTAGGCCTGCCACAGGCGGTTGATGATCACCCGCGCTGTCGTCGGCGACTTTGCGCGGACTAACCACCGCGCCAATCGCAGTCGAGCTGGCTCTGTAGAATCCTCCCACTCGCCCAGAAACTTTGGGACAGCAGGCCGAACGACCTCTGCTCTGCTTAAGAAATCTCCCCGCACAAACAGGTGAGTTTCGCGCGGCTCAGCGGTGGCAGCAACGACTAACTGCGTATCGCTTTCCGGGAAAGATTGCCACAAGCGTTCGATCTCCACATTGGCATCAGCAAACTCTGCGACCGTGGTTCGCCAAAAACTGAACAGTTCCGCTCGTTGCTTGTCGGTACGCTGGAGCTCTGGGGTGAACAAGATGGTTTCAATTTCGGCGGGCACGGGATTCGTGGGAACTGCGCCATCGGTAATGGAAAATCGAAACCGGCCCAATAGGTAATTCTGATTGTCGTCGGAGTTCCAACCACCGTGCAGCTGCTTGAGCGTAAACGACAGCTCGACTTCGCCCGTCTCCGTGATAGGCTCCGCGGGCACGAAGATCGCCATGCGATTCTGGTTGCGTTGTCCTGGCCCGACATCGGTCGACCAGGCGGTTTGATCTGATCCATCCATGGCGTATTCAATGGGACCGGTGACCCGTTTATCCTTCGCCGCGTCCTTATCGCGATAAATGGATGGCAATTCGCTGCGAGGTGGATTGGCATCCGCCATCGCCGTGACAAATTTCACTTGGCGTTTTTGATCCGGCTTGTCGGCAGGCGCAATGGAAAATTCGAACTCCGTCACGGCTCCTGTGCCGTAGATCGAGCGTCCTGGACCGCCGCGCGGCAGTTGGGGATGCATCAGTGCGTCGAGCCTGACGGCGGTGATATTTTTGACCGTGGTCTTGGCTGTAAAGGTATCCGTCACGCGCGTGGGAGCGTAACTTTCGCTAACGACCGAACCATCATCCAAAATATGAAATTTTTGACCTTCATACGGCCAACTATCGGGCTTGATCGCCCGCCACTGAACTTGCTGTGCGACGGCTTGCGATTCCCATTCGCGTATGCGTTCTGACCAATCGGGCAAACGCTCGCGAAGTCTTGCTTCCACTTGGCCAATGTCCTTTAGCACTTGATCGCGTTGACGTGCTTGCTCAGGAGTCAGAGCTGTCATCGTCGCTTCGTGAAAGTTGTTGAGCGCAGCGAACATCTGATAATATTCATGCTGGCTGAGCGGATCAAATTTATGGGTATGGCACTGAGCGCACTGCGTGGTGATTCCCAAGATCGCTTTGCCAATGGCGTCCATGCGATCAAACATTCCCTCGACGCGGAATTGTTCTGGATCGGCACCACCTTCTTCATTGACCATCGAATTGCGGAGAAAGCCAGTCGCCACACGCGTGTTCTGGTCGGCACCGGGGAGCAAATCCCCGGCAATCTGTTGAATAACGAACTGATCGTAAGGCAAGTTCTGATTCATCGCGGCCAGGACCCAATCGCGATAGAACCACACGCTGCGAGGTTTATCCTTTTCGTACCCATCCGAATCGGCGTAACGGGCAGCATCTAGCCACCAACGTGCCCAGCGTTCGCCAAAATGCTCGTTAGCCAACAACTGCTCCACCAGCGTCTGCACCGCCGTCTGTTTGTCGAGTTTCAAGAAGGCATCCACTTCGTGCGGCAGTGGGGGCAGGCCAACTAAATCGAGATAAAGTCGACGCACCAGCGTGGTAGGATCAGCCTGCGGGGAAGGAGTCAGTCCACGTCGTTCTTGTTGGGCAAGCACGTAGCGATCGATCGGATTTTTCACCCAGTCTTCACGCTGGACCTGTGGTAGTTCCGGCCGTTGAGGTGGCGTAAAGGCCCAATGTTCGGTGTAAATCGCCCCTTGTTCAATCCAACGCTTCAGTAGCGAACGCTCCGCCTCAGTGACTTGTTTACCGGTTTCCGGTGGCGGCATGACTTCGCTGGGATCGAGGGAGGTGATGCGCTTTAGCAATTCGCTGTCGCTGGTCATCCCCGGCTTGATCGCACCGGCCGCGATCGCGCTGTCGCGCACGTCCAGCCTCAAATCTGCTTCGCGAGTTTCTTCAGCCGGACCATGACACAAAAAGCATTTGTCCGACAGAATCTGTCGAATCTCCAGTCCAAAATTGACCGGTTCATCAGCGCAGCCAATTTGGCTGGCACTGACGGTCACTGCCACTACCAGTGCGGCACGCAACCAGCCCTGCACAAACAGGCAAATCGGAGAAAATGGCAACTTGGGGGCGAGAGTCATGCCTACGAGCCTTGGGGTTGGTGGGGTGGTTTGCTTGTTACTGCGCAGGATATTGGTGCTGCGCAGGTTATTGTTGCTGTTCAGAATGTGAGGCGTCGACTCGAAACAAGTTACCATATAAATTCCAGGCTACAGCGTGCCCGTCTGCGCGGTGGCACCAAGCGGCGGTTGCAGTTTGGACCTGTGCATTAGCAAATCAAATAGTGGCGAAGCCATGAGCGTGGTCACGATGGCCATGACCGCCAGGACGGCGAACAGTTCGGGCGAAATAATTCCTCGCTGTAGGCCGATATTAATAATAATTAACTCCATCAACCCGCGTGAGTTCATGAGCACACCAATCCCGAGCGCTTCGTAATTTGGCAGTCCGGTCGCCCGCGCAGCCAGCCAACAGGCCACACCTTTGCCCCCGATCGCCGCAATTAAAACCAGTCCACAAATTGCCCACAAAAAACCCGAGTTAAGCAGGTCAATGCGCGTGTTGAGGCCGGAGTAAGTGAAGAAAAGGGGTAATAGCAAGGCCACGGTCAGGGGTTGAATGCGTTCGATCAAACCGGTGGAGATGGTTCCGCGAGGCATGATCGCACCCACGATGAACGCACCAAAAACTGCATGCAAATTTATCAAATCAGTGAACCAGGCTCCCAGTGCCATGCAAGCCAGGGCGACGACAAAGCCTGAGTCTGTCAATTTCTGCTCCGCATCGAGCATCCAACGCTCGGCAAAAGTCAAAACCGGTCGCCCGATGACGAAGGCCATGATCACAAATCCCAAGCCGCCACCAATGCTCCAAATCGCGCGTGGAAGATCATTATCAAAACTAGCCAACACGATGGCTAACAGACACCAAGCGGCGGCGTCATCAATGGCGCCAGCACCAATGGCCACAGTCCCCATCAACGTTCCAGTCAAGCCTTTGAAATGAATGATGCGTGCCAGCATCGGAAAAGCCGTAATACACATCGATGCACCGAGAAACAGCATCGCCTCACGCAGATTGGTCTGCTCGGGGAACATCTGCGTGTTTCTAAAGAGATAATAGGCCACCCCCGCGCCCAACAAGAATGGCGTAATCATGCCAGCGAGCGAGACCGCCAAGGAACAGGCAAAGTTTTTTCGAATGATGTCAACACGGAACTCCAACCCTACAATGAACATGTACAACGCTAGTCCAAGTTGCGAAGCTGGAAACAGATAGCTTTGTGAATCGCGGGATTGTTGAGTGCTATCCCACGGAAATAGTGCTTGTTGCCAAGCCGGAAAAAAGAGACCTAATAGTGAAGGGCCCAGCAGAACTCCGGCAATCATTTCCGCCACGACCTGTGGTTGCCCCAAGCGGCCTGCCACCACACCCACCAGGCGGCAGGTCATGAGGATGACTGCAATTTGGAAGAAGAATAAAACCGCCAAGTCCAAGTTAGTCATACGTCATTTCAGTTTTTGATCGAAATTTGGCGTTAGGTAGCACTGAAACGTTGGAGCTAAGATACGCGGCATTTTTCGTGTTCATTATAGCTGCAAATTTAAATTTGCTTATGCCCCAGTGCTGGTTGCCAGTGCTGGTTGCCAATATTCCTGCTTGCCCGACAGAGTCCGCGCTGCGTTATAATTCTTGTGTACTGCAGGCGACTATCCAGCCCCCAACCAATCCCCTTCACGAACAGATGAAATCATGACTGCTGCCGCCACTGAAATCCGAGCCTTTACGGCGTCCAAATTCGACACCCCATCCAAGTTCATTGAATTTTGCCGCAACGGTGGCCAGCCGCTCGGCGGTCTCATTGACGGTCGTTCCGTCCGCGGAACCATGAATGTAACTTTCGAAACCACCGACCCCGGTTCGCTTGAAGTGCTCGCGACGGTTTGCGAAATGGGACACGCAGAAGTGGCCGATGCCGTCCATGCGGCCACCCGCGCTTTCCACGGTGGCAGCGGCAAGGGATGGAAACAAGTCTCGGTTGAGGAACGCTGCCGATTAGCCATGAAGCTCGTGGAACTTTGCGAACGCGACCGGGATGTGTTGCTCGCCTGTGAAGTTCTGGACGGGGGCAAAGTCTCCGAGCTTGCGGAAGGGGATTTTACGCAGATCCGTGAATGCGCTGAATATTTCTGCCGCGTCGCCAAAACTGCCGAAATGGGGGACGGCGAGGCCATGCACGTCGCCGAGGGAGTAAAAGGCTTCACCTACCGCGAGCCCTGGGGAGTCGTCGCGGGGATCATTCCGTGGAATTATCCGCTCGTGTTGACCGCCTGGTTTATGTTCCCTGCGCTGCTCTCGGGCAATTGCATCTTGATTAAGCCGGCCGAAGACACGCCCCTGTCGGCACTTTACATCGGTAAACTGGCCGAAGAAGCTGGCTTTCCGGCCGGCGTTATCAATGTGCTCCCCGGTCGCGGTGAGATCACCGGCCAGAGCATCGCCGAACACCCTGGCGTGCGATTCATCTCTTTCACTGGCTCACCCGGAGTTGGGCAAGCGATCTTGCGCACTTGCGACTTGCACGGCACACGCATGAAACGGGAAATGGGTGGCAATGGTGCGGCCATTGTGTTGGCGGACGCCGACCCAGAACTCGTCGCTCGCAAAATTGGTCGCTACACCAATCAGCACTTCGGTCAAACGTGCTGTACAATCCACCGCATCTTCGTCGACAAGAAGATCGCCGATGACTTTATTGAGGCCCAACGAGCCTTCTTCACCGAACTGAAGATAGGCTATCAAGCAGATGAAGGGACCCAATTGGGTGCAGTCGTCAACGCGACGCAACGAGCCCGCATTTTGCATGCGCAGGCAGAAACGCTGCAGCGTGGCGGCGACGCAATCCTATCCGGTGGAGCGGCAGAAGTAGCGGGGCGTGATGGTTACTATATTAAGCCCGCCTTGTATCGCACCCGTCCCGGCATCGATTGCAATCCAGCGGAAGTTTTTCACACCTTCACCACGATTTGTCCCGTTGGTTCACCTGAGCAAGCCCTTCAGTTGGCCAACAGCTCGCCCTACGGTCTTGGCGCCAGCGTGTGGACCAAAGACATCGAACGCGGCGTGGCTGTGGCGAAACAATTCCGCGATGGCACCTGCCAAGTCAACTGCCACAACTCGGTCGCCTACGGTCTCCCCTATGGTGGCCAAGGTATCTCGGGCGGCCCCGGCGGTGGCGTAAACTGCGAGGAAACTTTCTACGATTACACGCAAGTCAAAGCAGTGTACGTAGCCGACTATCCAAGCTAAGCGACCTTAAGCAATGATCGCTTCGATCGCCTTTCCGTGATCGATGTCCAATCGTTTGCGACCTGGGATCTCGAGCTGGCGAGAGTCGAGTCCCAGTTGCCTGAGGATCGTGGCGTGAATGTCAGTCACGTAATGTCGATCCTCCACGGCATGGAAGCCAATCTCGTCAGTCGCCCCGTGGACAACTCCGCGTTTCAGTCCTCCACCGGCCATCCAAACCGTAAAGCCGAAGATATGATGATCGCGGCCGTCCGAACCTTGAGAGCCCGGAGTGCGGCCGAACTCGCTGGCAAAAACCACTAGCGTCTCGTCGAGCAAGCCGCGACGCTCGAGATCGACGAGCAGACCACCAATCGGTTGATCAACGGCCAAGGCATTGCCAGAGTGATTGGCTTTCAAAGCACCATGTGCATCCCAGGCTCCGGCGCCGCCAGCACCATGCTGGATCTGAACAAACCGCACGCCGCGTTCTACCATGCGCCGCGCCGCCAGCAACTGCATTCCAAACTCTCGACAATGCGGCTGATCAAGGCCATACAACGCTTGAGTTTCCGCTGTCTCGCGTGCAAAATCAACGATTTCGGGAACCGATTGCTGCATCCGAAATGCGAGCTCGTAAGAAGCGATCCGCGCGGCCATCGCCGGATCGTTGGGATACTCGACGCTCCGCAGCGAGTTGAGTCGCCCGATCAATTCCTGGCCGACACTGCGAGACTCCGCTGAGAACTCTCGTTCGGGGTGACTATAGTCCAGCGGGTTTTCAGGGTCGATCCGCAACGGCACCGCGTCGTGCGCCGGCCCTAAGTAGTGACCATCGCGTTTATTCCAGTATTCACGTTTCCCGATCGAGATGTATTGCGGCAAGTTGTCGTTCAGCGATCCGAGGCCATAATGCACCCAAGCCCCGAGATTCGGGAAATCGCCGTCGTTCTGATGCCGCCCCGAATGAAACTGGCTTTGCGCACCGTGGTTGCTGTCGGTCGTCCACATCGAACGCACAACCGCTAGCTTGTCGACCTGCCGTGCGATGTGTGGAAACCAATCACTGACCTCGATGCCGCTTTGACCATGCTTCTGAAAACCAACTTGCAACGGATACAGCAGGTTGCGCTGATTGCCATTGCCATCTGGCACAACCAAGCGTTCGATGGCTAGCTTCTTTGGATCTTGCGCGGCGGCAAACGGCGTGTCGGCGATCGCCTTGCCTCCGTATTTGGTGAGCATTGGCTTCGGATCAAAGCTCTCCATCTGGCTCACGCCACCATTCAAGAATAGCCAAATGACGCTCTTGGCTTTAGGTGCAAAATGGGGTTCTCCCGTAGGTGGAGTCCAGGGCTTGTCGCTAGCCAGTCCATCCCGCTGCAACATCGCACCCAGCGCTAGTCCGGTGAAACCCAAACCCAAGTCAGCCAGAAACGCGCGACGCTGCGGCGGTGCAGCGGCCTGAACGTTATTAGAGGAAAGCGTTAAGCGAGTCATCGTAACTATCCAATCTGTGAAATCCGATCTTGACAGTTGAGGGGGACGCCCAGGGGACGCGCCGACGGTCAACGCAAGGTCACAAAGTCATTATGGTTCACAAGCGTCCAAACAAGTGTGGCACGTGCATCCATTGGCTTACCGCCGGGTAACTTCTGCCACGTGTCAAGGGCTGCCTGACTGGCCGCAACTTCGCTCGCGCTGGCTTCGATGCCTAACATCAACCGGAAAGCCCGGTGGATAAACGCGACATCATCCTGCTCTGGCTCAGACAATCGCTGCGCGATTTGTGCTGAGGCTGTCAGCACCAAGCCGCTATTGGAGAGGGCTAAAGCCTGCTGGGGAACAATACTCTGTTCGCGACGGTAGCAATCTTTGACGAGTGCTTCGTCGAAGGTTGTCAAAAACAAACTGCGTTCGTTATTGGAATGAAAGAAGTAGAGACTGCGACGTGTGGATTGAGTCTGCTGCGCTGGTAGCACGGAGGGCCCGCCTATCGTTGTATCAAGCGTACCGGCCAGCGCGAGCAAAGAGTCACGGACGACTTGGGATTCCATGCGCATGGGCACGCGGCGACACCAGTAGTGATTTTCTGGGTCTTGCGTGACAGCCAACTCTGCACCGCTCAAGGAGGAACTCATGCGATACCCGGCCGAGTTGACGATCAGTCGGTGGAGATGTTTCATGCTCCACTGATTCTCGATGAATTCGGTGGCCAGCCAATCGAGTAACTCCGGAACAGCAGGGGGAATTCCCTTGCGACCGAAATCAAAGACGGTGGGAACAAGTGGTTGACCC
>JBBQRC010000116.1:0-10036 GCA_038215215.1 Pirellulales bacterium | reverse complement strand
GGTCTGCCGGTGCAGATGTTTACCGTATTGTTCGCCATCGGTCGTTTGCCAGGATGGATCGCCCATTGGGTTGAAATGCACCAAAATCCTGCCACTCGCATTTGTCGTCCACGGCAGATCTATACCGGTCCCGCTAAACGTTCGCTCATACCGATGGATCAACGTGACTAACGTTTTGGGGGTCCACCGTTGTCTTACGATGAATCGAATTAAGTCGCACAGTGCGTCATTTAAAGTCAAATATTTGTTGATGGGTATAATACTGGCTGAACAGTATCAATTGCCCGAACTTAGAAAGAGAACCGGGGTTCTAACGCTCCATGCTAGAACGCAAACTACTTTTCCCTAACGTGATCGAGCTGAATTTTCAGGCCGGTCATGTCATTGGCTGCAATGTCTACTTGGTGTTCGATAACGACGAATGGACACTGATTGACATTGGATACGAAGAATCGGTCGAGGAGATTATCGAACTGGTTAGGGAACTCGATTTCCCACTATCAAAATGCAAGACCCTTATTGCGACTCATGCCGACGTTGATCACGGTCAAGGCTTGGCGGCCGCCAAGCAACAGTTAAAAACGACGGTGACGGCTCATCCGAAAGCAGCCAAACTCTTGGCAGTTGGCGACAAACTTCGCACTTTCGCCGAAATTGAAGCCCAGAATATTCACCTGGAAATGCCGCCGGTAGAGACTGAGAACATCGTCGAAGAGGGCTCGGTTATTGAAGTCGGCTCGTTGCGGCTTGAGGTTTGGTCGACGCCCGGTCATGCCGATAGCCAACTGGCGTTTCGCATGGGCAAGTTACTGTTTAGCGGGGACAACATTTACCGCGACGGTTGTGTGGGGGCCATCGATGCGCATCACGGCAGCGACATAGTCGCTTTCGTTAGCTCGCTGCAACGCATTCGCGACAGTGACGTGGAGTGGTTATTGCCAAGTCATGGTCCGATATTCCGAAAGGATAACGCGATGCTTGATAAAACGATCGCCCGCGTGAAGAGCTACTTGCACATGGCGGACTTTGGGACGTGCGCGATTGACTGGCCGCTGATGGATCAGTGGGAAGAAGAGATCGCCCAGGGAAAATTGCCCCATTAAACTGCCGATTGCGAAGGCTGGCTATAAACAACTGCAGGCAGTCCAACGATTGTTGAACTGCCTGGTGGTTGGTCTCAGTGGTAGCCACAGCCAAGTGGTTAGACTGTGTTTAACAAAGTCTTGTGCCAGTTGCTACTCTATCAATTGTTATTACCGCGGAGTAACTGTGCAATACCGAAGGTGAAAAAGGCTCCTACACCGAAGTTAAGTGCTTCTTCGCAAGGCTTGTACTGCAGAATCAGCGTATCGCCAGGCTGGATGATCGGCCGACTGCGTGGATTGTTAATCGCCTTTGCCAAGTCGACTTCGATCGCTATTTGACCTTTGCATGGTGTCTTGCGGAGGATGTAGAGCCGGCCTGGTGGTACGCCACCGAGCGATGTGTTGCCGACGATTCCTCCGCCCCCCCCTCTACCACCTCCACCACCACCACCCGACCCTCCAGCGGAACCGGCGATGGAACCGCCCGCCATAGCCATGGCGCCAAGGGCATCCAAGTCATAATCGCGAGGGAGAGGAAACTGTCCGGGACTAAGCATGCCGCCCGTATAGAAGAACTCCGTATCTCTGGTTTCGATCAGCACGATGTCCCCCTCTTGCAGGATCACGTCTTCTGCACGGATGCTCGGCAGCACACCGGCTGGCAGACGCAAGGGGATGCGCAACACGGTTGGATCTTCTGGCATGGGAGGTGGACAACCGCACGGATCGCAGTGTGCTGCCACGATGGCTCCATAGTGCTGAATAAAGGCCATGCGTGCGAGCTTGTCTGCCCGACCGCTGCGGAGAATTTTGATTTCATTCTTGGCTGTGACGCCGGGCAATCCGCCGGTTTCCACCAGCGCGTTGAGAATATCATTTTTAAAGGCGTCGAGTTTCAACACTTTGCCTGTAGCACTGTAATCCACCGAAGCAACGCCCCCGCGACCGCCGCTACTGCCGCCGCCACTAACACCTTGGTGATCTTGGCGGATGACAACCACGTTGATTTGCCGTTTCTTAATCACGGTCACAATTGGACTGACTTTACGCGTCTCATCTTCTTTGAGAATCTTGGCGTCCAAGTAAGTTTGGCGAACTAAGTCGCGCGCTTGATCCTCGGTCAGTCCTGCCACCTTGATGGGTCTGACCAATGGCAGCGAAATCGTGCCATCTTCCAAGATGGTGATTGGGAAGCCGGTTGCTGGTGGCAGATCGCTATTATCCGTTGGGAAGTGCACGGGCGGCAGTTCCGGAACCGTATCCGGCTCGGCGTAGGGCAGGATGCGATCAACGGTAATACCTAAGATGTCTCCCGGACCGAGGATGTATTGGCGTGGCGGCTCTTGAGCCAATAGACCGATATCGATAGGGACCAGATCGTCTTTCGTCCCTTGGAAGAATTGCTGCGGCAGTCGTGAGGCCGGGATGCCATCAATGGGCTGCGTCAAACTGGTGCAGCCCGCAAAGGAAGTGGCACTAACCAAAGTGGCGCCGAGTAAAATCATTTTTTGCCAGCCGCGCCCCAGGCGTAACTGGACCTGTGCCGAGTCATTTTTCTTGACCATGTTTGTCATCCGTGAATTCATGGCGAGCAGCCTCGTTTACTCTGCGACCGCCGAACACTTGCTCGGCAAATCCAAAACGTTATTTGCGATCAGAGCCGATTGGGTTCTGTCCTGATCGCACCGAAATACACATTAATGCGTAACCTGGAACAGAATGTGTTTGCCCCAGGTCACTGCTGACTAAGTTAGTGGTTCTGTCCGGGCAAGGGAACAATTGTCGGTTCGCCTATTGGCATGTCAGCCGGTGTCCCCAAGGGGAAAGGGAGCATAGTGCCCTGTGGCATCGGCATGGTGTTGGGTCCAGCAGGTGGGCCCGCTGGAATCGGGTAGACCGCAGTACCTTGAGGTAGTACGCCCGCCTGCTGATACTCTTGCTGAAGTCCGCTAGACAGTTGCAATTGAGTGTAGTTGCCAATCCCTTCCTCTTCCGCCGCGCGGGCACCCTGGGGATAACCGGCAAACCAAGCCGCTGTTCGAGCTTGGCCCTCGGCGGATTGGAACTCCCAAGACCAGTAAGCCCGCGGCGCACAGGCTGGCGTGCAACCATTGGAACCGCCGGCGACGTCTTCGTAACCTTGGCGGAACCCAGCGCAAAAATCTTGGCTGTGTCGTTCGTTGCAGAAATGGTGCTTACGCTTATGCCAGGCCTTGGTAGACCAGTTGCGATTGCGCATCACCACCACAGCTTCATTCCATGAATCATTAAAACTCAACGCGCGATGGGCGTTGTGCACCAGCGTGCAGCCTGAGGAGCAGCTTAAGACGACGAGGAAGCATGCGGTCAGCAATTTCCCCCGATGCAACAGCCGCTTTTCTCTTGGACAAAGCTGCTGTGAAACATGCGATGTTGGCAACATCCTGTCGACCCCCTGAATCAATTTCTTAAACAATCTGCGCGACTCGAGCGGTTCGAATGAGCTTGCCATTCGTCCTATCAATTCACGCACTTCACCGTGTCGAACCGAGTTACCGCGGCCCGCCAGAAGCGGTGTTGCTCTATTGATCGAGCGGTAAGCTGCAGCGAATTGAATAATTCTTCCGTTTATCTAGGTCGGCACGATAATTCGGACAATTCCGACCTTTTTTCTTTGAACGAAGGTGATATCTGGATGGTATTTGCTAGCCATTCAGAGGGCCGCGTCCGCGCGCCCCGGCGACTGCGGATAAATGGAATTAGGGGGTACTAGCACGACAGCGTAGGGAAACCGGCGATATCCATGTTTAGGCAGTCACAGCGAATGGGTCCGAAAACGGGCTTTTTTATAGCGGCACAGCGTCGAAGTTTGGTGCCGCAAAGTTTGGTGCCGCAATCGTCGCGAAATGAGCTGCCATAAGATAGACTGAACACATCCAGCCTGATAGCAAAGGGAAGCCCCGCCAATTGCTTTTCAAACCCGCCAGCCGCACTCACACGTTATTTTGCACCATTGATGTCCAGCAGCAGTCGACTTCTAACCTCCCAAGACCGCGATGCCTTAGCCAAATTGCAGTTATTCGCGCGCGGAGTCGTCGAGGGGATTACGGTTGGCCGACATCGTTCGCCACACAAAGGTGCCAGCGTCGAATTCAAGGAGCATCGCCAATACGTTAAAGGGGACGAAATCCGTTCGATCGACTGGAAATTGTTCGGCAAGACCGATCGTCTTTATATTCGACAGTACGAAGACGAGACGAATCTACGCGCGATGGTACTCTTAGACCAAAGCGGCTCGATGGCCTACAGCGGCTCGCGTTCAAACGGCATGTCAAAACACGAGTTTGCACGACGCCTCGTGGCCTGCCTGACAACACTGCTAATCCGTCAGCAGGATGCCGTCGGCTTGACCACGTTCGACACAGCAGTGCGCGAAGTGGTGCCTGCGCGCAGTAAAGTGAGTCATTTATTGGCGATCTTCGAAACGCTCGTGGCATCTCGCCCCGGCGCAGAGACGGCCCTCAGTGCTACGTTGCAACAAGTCGCTGAAAAATTGAAGCGTCGTGGGTTGTTGATTCTGGTTTCGGATTGCTTTGACGATGTCAACACGTTAATGCGTTCTCTCGCTTACTTCACGCACGCCGGCAGCGAGGTCGTCATTTTTCAGATTTGGGACCGGGACGAACTCGATTTCCCCTTTCGGCAACGCACGCAATTTCGATCGCTTGAGTCTGCCGCCAACCAACGTATGGTCGATCCCAACGCGATTCGAGCAACCTACCTCAAGCGTGTGGCCGAATTTCAGCAGCAACTGGTCGAACGCACCACGCGTGAACGCATCGATCTTATCACTTGTACCACCGACCAAGCCTACGCAGATGTGTTGTCTACGTATATGGCGCGGCGCGAAAGCATCCGCCGCGGGGGTACTCGATGAGCTTCCTGAATTGGATGTTGCTCGGCGGTGCCGCTGCGTTTACGTTGCCCTTGCTGATCCACCTGCTTAACCGCTCGCGATTTCAGTTGGTCGATTGGGGCGCCATGCACTTGCTCGAATCGGCCCTGCAAGCCAACTCGCGGCGTATGCAATGGCAATCGCTATTGTTATTGCTATTGCGCTGCGCGATCCCAATTTTGCTGGCGGTCGCCCTGGCCCGTCCAGTGCTGACGCAATGGCGCATCCCCGGTAGCGGAGGGGATAAATCAATCGTGCTGCTGATCGATAATAGTCTGTCGATGGACCGCGCTAGCACAGTGGATCCCTCCACTTGCTTCGATTTGGCTCTCAAGCAAGCCGCGGAGATCTTGGGACAACAATCCGCGACGACGGAGTTTAGTATTTGGACCATTGGCGGCGTACCCACTGACATTTTAGTCGGTACAACCTTTGACCGACGTCGCGCGCTGGCGAAACTTCAAGCGTTACGCGGCGGCGCGGGTAGCCTGTTGGTGCAAACAGCCTTAGCCGCCGGTCTAAAGCAATCGCAACAGATGCAAAATGCCAACCGGGAAATCATTGTCATCAGCGATTTTCAGAGTGGAGATTGGCAAGGCTTCAACGATTCGGAGCAAACCGCGTGGAAGTTGCGAGTGGCAGCGGAAGCCGTCCCTCCGCGAGTAGTGCTAATGAACATCGAGCCCGCAGCCGCGCGGCTGACCAATCTGTCGGTAGACCTAGTCGCGTTGGAGACGCCCGTTATCGTCGCCGGCCAATCGTTTCCAATCACCGCGGATGTTCGCAATCACGGGAATACTGTGGTCGAAGATGCCACGGTGGTCCTGCAAGTTGGCGAGGTCGAACTGACCAGCCGCCGTATCTCCATCCCTGCCATGGGGAAAACTCAAGTTGTATTTGCCTGTCAAATCGACTCTCCTGGTCAACATGATATCGAAATCCACGTGGACGACGCTTTTGGTGTGAGCGGTGACAATCGCGTGTACCACGTAGTTGATGTTCGTAATTCGATTCGCGTGCTGATTATCGATGGCCAACCCACGGCACCGCTCCTTAAACGCTCATCTGGTTACTTGTCGCTGGCGCTGTCGCCATTTCAAGGCCCTGAGGCGACAAAGAACTATGCCATCACGCATTCCATCGCCGCCAATCAGATCAAGCCACAAGTCTTGAACGAGCACGACGTGGTCATCATGGCAGACCTCCCACGTTTAGAAAATTCAGCCGCTGAAGCGATTGCAGCCTTTGTCAATCAAGGTGGTGGATTGCTGCTGTTCGCCGGTAATGCGCTCGAGCTTAATTGGTACAACACGCAATGGGGTGCTACCAGCAAGTCCCCATTGTTACCAGCTATGTATAATACGCCACCTCAAGCAGCCTTGCCAAAGAACACTTCCGCTCTCCCTGACTCTAAGATCAAAATTCAAAGTTCAACGATTGCTCACCCCGCTCTCAAGGAATTTGCTCGCCCCGGAGCTGGCGACTTGGCTAGTGTGGAGATACGCCGCGTCATTGAACTGCAACTTGACGACGCCAGCCCAGCCGCTGCCGAGGTCAACGCGACAGAATCGCAGGTGATTATGCGCTTAGAAAGTGATCAACCGCTGCTGGTTGCGAAGCGTTATGGTGAAGGCGAAGTGTTGCAGTTTGCTATCGCTGCCGACGATGGCTGGTCGAATTTTCCGCTACGCCCTGCTTTCGTACCTCTCATGCAAGGCTTAGTGCAGTGGCTGGCAGCGGGGACGAACAGCGAGCACAACTTGACGACCGGGCAAGCCGTCACGCTATTTCCCAACAAGGGGAGAGAAGTTGCCAGTGATGCGAAACCTGCCAGCAGTACTAACATCGACGTTGTTTTCACGACCCCCAACGGGGAGCCCATTTCAAAAACTCTGCCAGCGGATTCACCGGTAAGTTTTGATGAAACGGCCTTTCCTGGAATTTATCGTGTTAGCCGCGGCCAGGGCAATCAGCCAGAGTCGCTGTTTGCGGTGAATCTGCCCGCGGCAGAGTCCAAGCCCCAGACGCTCGCGACCAGCGAGTTGCAAGAATTGGCACGGGCTCTGGACGCGACGCAGGCTTCCACTACCGCCACCTACTTCGCACGGGAAAGTTTACGCAACAATGGCCGAGAATTGTGGCGCATCCTTATCCTGGCGCTGGTCGTAGGCCTATTCGTTGAACTGTGGTTGCAGCAACGCATTGCGCGAGGTGCCGCATGAACAGCCTTCGATTTCTAAGCGATTGGCCTTGGCAATTAGGTGTCTCGCTAGCGGTTGCGATTGCCGGAGTCGCCTGGTGGCTGTACCGCCGCGAAACACGCGGGGCAGGTTCGCCTCACAGTTGGCTGTTACCGCTACTGCGCGCACTGGCGATTTTCTTGCTACTCATGACCTTTCTAGAACCGGTGATTCACCATCGAATTCGGCAGGGAGAGCCGGGTAAGATTACCTTTCTGATCGATGGCTCCGAAAGTATGTCGGTCACTGACGATCCACGGCCGCGCTCTTCACGCACCCGTTTCGAACGAGCCGCTGAACTGCTGTTGAGTACCGAACATTCTTCGCTGACAGAGCTTGCGAACGAATTCGAGGTCAGTGTGAAGCGACTGGGGGAGGGCCAGGTGTCAACGGTCTGGGAAGCCACCGCAGAACATGTGCCTGATTTGACCAATGATCCGACCGCTTGGCGACCTCCTGCTTGGGCGGCCACTTCGGCACTCGGTGATGGCTTGAGCAATTCCGTAGCGCCAGATTCGTCGAGGTCAGCCGATGGGGAAAATCAAACTGCTAAGTCGGTGATTGTGCTCCTGAGCGATGGTCAAAACAACAGTGGCTCATGGCCGCTGGAGATTGCCTCACAACTCGCAGAACAAAAACAGCAACTGATCTTTACCGTTGGCTTCGGCGCCACTGCTGACGCTGCCGACCTGAGCTTAACCGCAGTCAACTATCCGAAACGCGCTTTTCGCAGTGATGTCTTGCGAGGTACTTTGGCGGTAAAAGAGCAACTCGGCCGTGGACAAGCCTATACGGCAGCAATTCTGCTTGGGGATGAAACCGTCTGGCAAAGTCAATTGATTTCCGCAGCGGCAATTGATCGTAGTGTCGAGTTTGCGATCGAACTGGCGCCACTGTACGACAAGTTGCGTGCCCAGTTGCCGACAAATGCCGAGTACGCAGTCTTGCCGCTGCGGCTGGATGCACGGCTTACGGCCAGTGTAGACGAAGCCAATCAGGCGAATAACGCGCAGCCACTTTATCTTTCCATCGCCGCACAACGTTCCAGGTTATTAATCGTGGACGGGCGCAGTCGCTGGGAAACTCGCTACCTGCGAAATCTCTTCGATCGCGATCCCGCGTGGCAGATTGACACCGTGATCACCAGCGAAGCAGAAGGTTCTCAGTTTCCATCCACCCGAGACAAACTCTTTCAGTTCGATTTGATTGTTTTGGGTGACGTACCGGCGGATACGTTGAGCCGCGAGCAGCGAGGCTGGCTAGGCGACTTTGTGGAACTTAGCGGCGGTGGCTTGATCGTCGTTCCCGGCGCGCGCGGCCATCTTAACGACCCCAACTACGCTGAACTCCAGCGATTGCTACCCGTAAAGTGGACAGTTAGCGGCGCAGAGCTCGTCGCTGGCACGTCGTTGCCGCCACCAAAGCGAGCGGTGCTGACCAGTCTGGGCGAGAGCTTGTCGGCGCTGCGCATTGACCCGAGCAGCGAAACAGCCAGCACCGAAGTTTGGCGGCAATTACCGGCTTTGCAATTTGTTACATCGGTGGAATCCCTGCCAGGTTCCGAAACGCTGGTCAATGCCGTTTCTGAGTCGGAGACGCAGCCGTTAATGGTGACACGGCGCTTTGGCGCGGGCCGCGTGCTGTTTGTAGCCACAGATGAAACCTGGCGTTGGCGTTACAAAGTCGCAGATGTCGTACACCAGCGATTATGGAATCAGCTTGCACGTTGGGTCATGCGCACTCCTATGGCCGTGCAGTCGGAATTTGTTTCGCTCGATTGTGGTGCGGCCAGTTATGGGGTTGGCGAAAGTATCGAAACGCGTGTCCAACTACGGAATCCTGATGGACGCCCGTCCGCCAATCGCACCCCCACCGCACTGGTGACCAGCGGCGGGCAGCTCATCGCTCGCGTCCCGCTGCTTGAAGATCCAAACATTGCGGGTTCGTACGCGGCCGAGTTAACTACGCTGCCAGCGGCGGACTATCAAGTCACGCTGGAAGCCGCTGGTTTCAATCGCGAGGCTCTCGCCGTGCACACTAATTTCTCGATTGTGGCCTTGCCTAGCCTGGAGATGCAGCAAGTGACCTGCGACAACCAGGTGCTACGCGGGATTGCCGAACGTACTGGTGGTCAGTTTCTTCCCGAGGTCGAATCGGGTCAACTAATGTCACTTTTACATCCATTTAGTACGGGGCGTTTTATTGAATCTGACACCGTACTCTGGCAAACTTATTGGTGGTTTAGCGCAGCGATGGCCTTACTGGTCTGCGAATGGTGGCTTCGAAAGCGAGCGGGATTAGTATGAGTGCAGCTCTTCATGACATTACCTGGCAGCGGTTGCAGCAATTTCGGCAACGTCGCCACAGACTGCTCATTTCGCGCGGTTGCTCCGCGGTGCTGACTGTCTTCGTCGCCACACTGCTGCTGGCCGTGGCTGTTGATGCGCTGGTCACGACCAGCCCGCTACGCTGGCTGTGCAGTGCTTTGATTTATGCAGCCACAGGCGCGGTGTGGTACTACACCTGCTGGCGACCGCTGCGCCAACGTGAACCGTGGGAAGCTGAAGCGATTCGCATCGAGCGCGTCGAGCCCAATCTGCGCGAACGTCTGTTGCCGGCGGTCGAATTGTCAGCCGTGGCTCAGACGGCACAACCTGGTCCCGATTGTCTTGCTAATTATCCAGGCGGCTTCGATTCCGAGGCCTTCCGCAATCATCTGCAACAGCAAGTGGCACAAGCTGTCGCGCACCTGGACGTTACTCGTTTGTTACCGTGGC
>JBBQRC010000115.1:0-10053 GCA_038215215.1 Pirellulales bacterium | reverse complement strand
CGGTTGCAGGATTATCGAGTTATATCATTGTCAGTTGGGACGCGACCACAACCATGGTGTGTTGCGTCGTCGCTTCGTTACGTCAAGCCTATCCGGCGAACATATTTTTACCTTACGCTAACCAATTCCTATCGCCTCGACGACCACCTCACACACCCTACGGTTACTACGGTTACTCTTGCCACTCCTCAGTTTTGAGTGAGTCAAGTCGTAGTAGCCAACGACGGCAACTGCGAAGTTTTCCCCAAGTTCTTTCGATCGTCGTTAGATCCAGACACTGCGGTCTCGCGAGTTCGAAACCCCCACTTCCGAGAAGCGACGAGCCCTTCTGACGCAGCTTGGAATGCAATGACAACACAGACTTACAGCGATATTTGACAGTTCTGGACGTGCAGTTGTCATATCTGGACCTACCTCGCTAATCCGCAAAGTTCACCAATATCGACTGCTGACATCACGTTGCACTGCATGTCCTTGCCTGCTTTCTCAAAAGCTGATTGATGTGCATTCGATCATATAGGAATGGCGACACCGATGACCGCAGCGGTGGCAGGCAAATTTCCTATCAGGGAGCGGTCGATCCACCGCTTCGGTCCATCGGATTGTTCATGCCGTTTGTATGTCGACGGGTATGCAGTAGTTCGCCCTTGTCGATGTTCCGAATGTCTTTTGCGTCAAGGGTAATACAAGCAACCGAGGAGCCATCGCCATCCACGAACTCGACCTCATATGCGGCACCGTTCGAGTAAACATGCACAACCGCACCGACGTCTCCAGCATACAATCCGGAGGACGGTTTATCACTATTCAGTACAACCATCGAATGTTCAGCGATCATCAATCATTTCCTGGGTAGGCAGTAACCAATCGAGGCGATGAATTCTCTTCGACGATCCAAACAGCAACAACCATTCCGGGTCTGTGCCCCTCTGTTCCAAGATCTCCGCGTGTTTCGTATTTTACACCATACGGCGAAGGCTTTGCAACAAAGTCTCCACATGCCGCAGCAATCGCTAGCAAGTCGTCGCGGAGCTCGAGCCAGTTTTCGCGAGTATAGCCCAGCGTTGCAAACCACGCCGATTTGGGGCCACCAACAGGATGCGACGGATTCAAGAGGTAGTCGCAAAGTTTATCCTCTGTGACGAGCGCATTTTCTGCATCAGGAAACGCCATCAATTCTCCAGGGACGAGAGAATCCCGTAACCGGGCGGCGGCGAAAAATTGTCCATTTCAAATCCGCCCGACTTCGCCGCTCCGGTTCACGGATTTGTTCGGCCCGATGTATTACAATGTCGCCGTGTCTTTCGTGTCTTTCGTGTCTTTCTTGGCTGTCGGACGAGTGACGGGCCATTTGATGAAATTGATTAGCAAGCTGAAGGCGATGCCGAAATTCGCTCCGGCGATGCTCAACCAGGTCACATCCTGCCAATGGTACGACTCGAAGCGGGAGTCGCCGGCTGTGCGTGAAAAAATAACCAGCCCCATACACACAGCAAGCACAGCCATCACAGCTTGAGAGAGCCTGAAGCCTCGTTCCCCTTGCTCGCGTTTGGTGTCGTCCACATTCTCAGACTGGGTGGAATTCATGGCCTTGTCCTTGTTTAGTTATTTGAGCCTCACTGCGGGAACTACGCCGCAGGTTTCGGCGGTGATTCGTGTGCGGGCCGAACGATTTAATTATCCCTCGATCAGGCGATCGAGGGGGTGGTTTTGGTACTTATCCGCAACTGACGATAAGCACTTATCACCAAGACGCTGGCGACTGGTAAGTATTTATCACTCTGTCCGCGTCACTTTGGGCAAGCATCGCAAATTGCGGCGAGCGTGTCAATAATTTTGTTGTTGCGAGCTGGAATTGCTAGCCCGATGTCTTTAGAGTTGGCAAAGTAACGGTGCCGTCGCGATAAAGTACGTTGTAGGCACAGAACGGGATGATATGCCCGCTTGGCAACACATGATGCGTGCAGCACTTCATGACACGACGCACGTCGAAGTTATAGGCATCCAAAAAGGAAGTGATCGTCAAACGCAAGAGATCACGCGCGCCCACTTTCCTCCCCATCGCAGCTTGAAGAAACTGATCGACCACCGCCTGCTCGTCACGCGCGGCGGGCGACTCCAGTACGGGTAGGCCCCCCTCTGGAACCGCCGAGTCGGGCGTGCAGCATCCTTGATCGCCACAAGATAGCCGCGCGACTAATTGCCGCGCTAATTGTTCGGTTTTGTCTCGCGTAAAACTAATTCCATTGGCTAAGAGATCCAAATTGGACGTGGCGTCTACGTATTGCGTGAGGGGGATCAAACGCTGGCCGTCGCGGGCTGCAAAACTGACCCAGTGGCAATTTGGATGCGCGCACGGAAGAGGCACGAAATCTTCGGCCGTAAAGCCATTGCGAGGATCGGCGGCGATCGCATCAATCACATCAGGAAAGGTGATGCGCTGCTCAAGATGAGCCGGTAGAACATGCCGCCCTGAATACGTGGCAGGTTGAAAACTCAAGCCCGTTATCTGCGGTCGCTCCGCCGCGAAAGCCACTAAATCAGCGACTGCTGAATCGTTTACGCCCCCTTGTAATGTCGCCACCAAGGTGACGTTCAGGTCGGCTGCGGCGATGTTCTCCAGCGCCTTGAGTTTGATGTCCAGCAAACCAGCTTGACCGCGCAATTGCTCCATGGCTCGATCATCCAGCGCGTCAAACTGCAAGTAAATTTCTAGCCGCTGGCGATGTGCGGCAAGCGACTCAACGAGCCCGCGATCATGAGCTAAACGAATACCATTGGTGTTGATCATGACGTAATCGATCGGTTGCCGCATGGCATAAGCGACGATTTCTAGCAGTTGAGGATGCAAGGTCGGCTCACCGCCGGACAACTGCACCACCTCCACTCGTCCCTCAGCGGCCACGATGCGGTCAATCGCCTGGCAAATCTCCGTATAGGACTTGTGCTGCTTACCCGGTGCGCTGGCGGCATAACACATTGGACAAGTCAGATTGCATCCATCGGAAATCTCAATCACGGCAATACATGTGTGCTGCTCGTGCTCACTGCACAGGCCACAATCGAGCGGGCAGCCGCGATCCGGCTCGACGAAAGTTTCTTTTGGTAACTTGGCCGGCAAACTCGTTTTGACTAGGTCGTAACGAGCGACGTCGCTGCAGATGAAATCCTCGCGCGGACCATGCTCAGGACATTGTTTGCGAAAGTAGACCCGCTTGCCTCGAGCAATAATTTTGGCAGGTACCACGCGGCGACATTCTGGACAAAGACTTTGCGTCAAGCCGAGAAACGTGTAGTCTCGATGTAGCACGCGTTGCGAGACATGTGTCGTAGCCATTCGATCACCCTCCGCGCTGAAGACAAAATCAAGTTGTTACGTGGCATCAGACTGGAAAGCGTAACGAGCCAATATACAACAGTACAAACATCGCCAACGCGGCGAGCGCACTGATGGTCGTCGTGATGTAGATCGCTTGCGAATTGAGGTCCGAGAACACAATCGTAGTGGGGATGCAAATCGCTACGAAGGCAACTGAGCAGGCCGCCCCAAAAACCGCCACGAACACCAGTGAAGTAAAGAGCATGGCCACCGGGTTCGGTAGCGTTCGCCGGGGATTGAGGCGGGAGAGTTTGCGCTGTACCAAAGGGACGCGAATCGCGGCCGGCAATAACACCAGCGGCCCCAGCCAAGCGGGCGGATAACCGGCCACGATCAGCACGCAGAAGGAAATCATGATCGCAATCAAGGTCAACCAAAAGGCTAGTGTTAATTCCGTGCGTGCAACACTCTCTATTCCCGCGAATTGTGTGGCCGCTGCCTCTGAGGCCGGAATCGCATAAGGATTGACCAGCAATTCGCCTTCGATTGGTGGACCGGAGAAGGGAGCTGGTTGATGCTCCTCGGGCAAAATCGGTGGCTCGGCCATGTCGTCAGTCCGTTATAACTCGAAGGGGCGATCTGCCTGCTGGTAAAGTGGCGAAAATCGATAGTAGACTTCGAGGGTCATGGCGCACATGGCAGTCGTGTAAACCCGACCACCTTCTTTACCATACTGATTGTCGAAGTACCAACTGCCGGTTTCGTGCCCCTCGGTGGTCTGAGTCTTGATCAAGTGCTCGCGCATGCGATCATTCCACTGCTCCCAGGGGGCGCCTCCAATATGAAACAATAACAGAGTGGCGTAATAATTGAAGTAAGCATCTCCGTTGGACCGACCTTGTTTGTGCAGAAATTGCGCCAGTTCCAAAGCCCGTGGATCAGTATGTGACCAGCCGCGATACAGTCGAATGAGCACGCCGATCGAGCTACAGGTGGGATGTTTATCTGGCTTGCGATAACCATAAAAAACTCCCGATGGAACTTGTTGCGTGCCCAAAAAGTTATCGATGCGTATGATCGCATCCGAGGGAACATCTAGCCCCGCCGCATGGGCACTTTTGAGAGCCATCACCTGCCAGCCGGTAATCGTCAAATCGCCAGGTTGCTTGGGCAGGTATCCCCAGCCACCGGCGTAATTCTGCGCGGCCAACATAAAATTGATCGCCAGCTGTGCAGCGCGCCGCAGGTCTTCGTCCTGCGTCAATTGATATCCCTCGCAAAGTGCGAAAGTAGCAATGCCATGGTTGTACATGCCTCGCTCTGACTGATGCAGGAAGCTGCCACCACTGGGCACTTCCTCCATGATTTGCATCAGGTAATAAAGCCCGTCGTGTACCGTCCGTTCATATTTGCCGGATCGATGGGTGTAGCCTGCACCCAAAAAGGCCAGCAGTGCGAGCCCCGTTGCAGCCGGCTCATAGCGACTGTCCACACCGTTGTTTTTGCAGCGTCCCTGACACGTGCCGCCGTCGTGCACCAGTGACCAGCCACCACTGGGGAGCTGATGAGCCGCCAGCCATTCCAGTGCTCGTTCAACCGCCAATTCACTTTCAAGTGTGCCGCCCCGCGCCGCCGCCAAATCAGCTCGCTGCTCCGGTGCTCGACCTTCCACTCCTGTCGCGGCAAACGAGACCATCGTCAGATTGCTGGTCGCCAGATTCAGTTGCTCGACCAGGCTTATGCTCTCTGTTGCTTTTTGTGAGTCTCGCACCTGGAGCAATTCGCTCATTGGAACTTGCACCAACGACTCTGAATTCGTCGTCGTTTGCGGTGCGTCGGCGGGTACTGCTGCGGGAGGCGCGGGCGCATCGTCAGCCGCTAGTTGCAGTTCAGTCTGCCGCGCATCCGCATCCACATTGCTAAGCGATGCCTCAAAGTCATACTCCGTGGGAATCCCCACTTGGGCATGCACGGACCAGATCGCCAGTATCAATAACAGCAAAGTGTGCAAAATAAAGCTGATAAGAAAGGCAGGCGTGCGATAGCGATCCAGCGCAGCCAACCAGCGTGAGCCGGCGGCCGTCGAGCTAGTATCCATCCGCCCCACTCCGGTGCGAATGGTCGCCGCTTGATTCGCTAGCGCATCTGCTCCCGAAGGGATAGGTGGAGCATCGATTTGCACGCGACGAGTCATGCTGTACCAGAGATTCCGATTATGCCGAAGAGATCACCTGGTCAATCCAGGCTGTCGCTATTCACATTCGGTCTAGTTTAGCTCGTCAGTCGCGGCGCGTGAAAAAATCACTTACTTGATGGAAATCAATTCGATGACGAAGTGCAGCTGGGCCTTCGGCGGGATGGGGCCACCCGGTGTTCCGCGCTCGCCGTAAGCCAACTGATATGGGATTACCAACTCAATCATTTCCCCTGGACTCATTAACTGCACTCCTTCGGTCCAGCCTGGAATGACTCGGTTTAGGGGAAACTCGAGCGTTTTACCGGTTCGGTAAGAACTGTCAAAAATGGTTTGGTCATCCAACCAGCCTTTGTAGTGAACTTCCACTGTATCGGTTGCTTTGGGTTTAGCGCCCTGCGCCTTACGCAAAGTGCGATGCTTCAGGCCCGAAGCCGTAGACTTAAACTCGCGGGGGACGTTTTCATCAACCTTGCCCGGTGCACGTTTCTCTTGGTTATCCGCCGGACCGGCAGTGATGGGCTTTTGACTGTCAGCCACCGTATCTTGTATTCCTAGGGCTGCACCCCGTACCGCTTGGGTAGCACCTTGGGCATGCAGTGCACGCACACCTCCCAAGCTGGCAAGTAACATGGCTACAGCAATTAATTTTGGACGCATAACATGGCCCTAACAGGTGTAAAACTGACAAACTAGCGTACGGTAACTTCAGTTCGGAGTATATCAGTTCTGATAAATGGCATGTGAGCCATTCCCGCCGCTGCGCAAGTAGGCGAGTAGATCAGCGATTTCATCCGGCTTGAAGGTGTCCAACAAACTGGAGGGCATCATCGAATTCTTGGCCGGTCGACGTTCGAGGATATCATCCACTTTCACATTGGTGAATTCACCCGGTGCGAGCATGTTGGTGACAATCATCAACTGATCGCCATTCAAATTGGCCACACGACCGGTGATCACACCGTTGTCCGTCACAAACATGGTGGACTGATATTGGTCACTAATTTCCTTATTGGGTTCAATGATTGCAGTCAGCATGTCGTGTTGGCTAAAGCGCCCGCTGGAGGCAGTGAGATCCGGTCCCTGAATGCCACCCTGACCGGCGAAGCGATGGCATTTGAAACACTGCGCCACGGCGCACAATTCGCGACCGCGAGCAAAATCGCGGCGACCACCAACCTTGCTTAACTCGGCCTCGACATCGGCAACCGTCCAAGCCTTCACGACGGGTCGCGGCGAGTAATCGGCCAGCGGATCCTTGGGAGCAGGCAGGTTGCCGGCCAGCTCACCGAGCGCTTGCTTCTGTGCGTCATCGAGTTTGGCTAGAGCTACGTTGCGAATGTTTTCCAAGAAGCCCCCAAACGACGCCCCACCCCGCGCTGTGGCTACATCGAAGAACCATTTGAAATAGGCTCGACGATTCTCTGCGGTCCAACCTTGCGACACGTCGCGCAAGCAGAACGCGTAATGGATTTGATCTTCTTGAGCACTGGCCAATCCAAGTTGCTTGACGCAGCGCTCGGTGACATTGGGTGCTTTCAGGTAAACGAGCACCATTGACAGCTCGCGATTCACCAGTTCGTCCGCTCCGGGGAATTGTCCATCGAGCTGAGCGAGTATGGCAGCGCGTGCTGCGTCTGCGGGGGGCGACAGGCGAAGAAACACTAACTCATACGCTCGCAATAACTCCAGTTTCGTGGCCGCCGGAAGTTTGGCAAAATCGATTTTGGACAATTTGTTCAGCAGCGATGCCTGATCTTGTTTCGACCCCGATCGCGCCAGTGCATAGGTCGCCGTAATCACGGCCAACGGATCGCTGACTTTTAAAGCAGCCTCTCGCCACTTGGCAACAGGCAAGTGCTCCAGTGCAATCCGTGCGGCAAAACGAATACCGCGATCCTCATTGCCGAGTTGTGCAACAGCCAATGGAATGGCTTCGGCCGAGGGTTGCACATGGAAGGCTTCTAACTCGTGGCGCAGTTTTCGTGCCGCAACGGCCTCGGCGGTGTCCTCGGCTGGCTTGGCCGCAGTTGACTCGGACCCTTGGTAACTCACTCGATAAAGCGCCGACTGAGTCTTGCGTCCTCCGACGGTAAAGTACATCGCTCCGTCGCCTGGGTGAATAACTAGATCCGTCACGGCCATGGGTGCCGCCGTCACAAAAGATTCTGTAGTCCCCGTGTAACTGGAACCATCGGGAGCCATGTGCACGGCGTACATCACACCGTAGCTCCAGTCACAGACGAACAGCGAGTTTTGGTACTTGGCGGGAAATTTGGCGTCGGTGCCAAAGGCGATACCTGTGGGCGAACCAGGGCCAATGTTGATCACAGCCCCAAAGCTATCGCCGTAATAATCAGGCCATTTGCCAGTCCCATTCCTCCAACCAAATTCCGCCCCGCTGATGCAATGATTGACACGGGTAGGACGGTACCAGGGGGTGCCAATATCCCATTCCATGTCGGCGTCATACGCAAACAATTCCCCTTGAGGATTAAATGCGATGTCGTATTCATTGCGAAAACCGGTCGCCATCAACTCCACGTTGTTTCCATTTTCGTCCATGCGGCAGATCCAACCGCCGGGAGCCATTCGATCTTTCATGAAACCGCGACCGTCAGGCATGCGGCCGAGCAGATGGTCTTCGCCCCAGTTTCTCGGCACCGCGCCAGTTGTCGCTTTGTCGGGAAAATCGGTCTGATTGCCTGAGCAAAAGTAGATCTTCTTATCGGGACCCAACACGAGCGCGTGAGGTCCGTGCTCGCCTGCCCCTCCTTTCATCGGCACAATGTGCTCGTATTTATCGAATTGATCATCACCATCGGTGTCGCGCAAGCGATAGACACCGGGTCCAGTCGGGCCTTTCCCATTGATGTTGATGTACAACGAGTCGTAGGCGCACAGCATGCCTTGGGCCATGCCGATTTCGATCTTCAATGGCTCGACTTTGGCTGGTTCGGAACCCTTGCTTAACGTGACACGGTAGAGTTTTCCGTACTGATCGCTGGTCAACAGCCGACCTTGCGGGTCGACGCACATCGCCACCCACGAGCCTTCCGAATCGATCGGTACTTTGTGAATCAGCTCTACTTTAAAACCCGGCAGAGTACGAAATTCGCTCTGCCCGGAACCGCTTTCTTGTGCCTTGCATGGCAGCAGGCCGACCGACAGAACAACCAGGGTGAGAAGCACACGAAACGCGTTTTGCATAACTGCTATCCAACAGAATTCAGAGGTAATTGGTGGTGGGCAAACCGGCGAAGGACCTTAACTATGAACGGAACGCAGCCATTGTGCAAGGCAGCTAAACCGCTTCCTGGTCGCTCACTATAGCGGCGATTACTGCCGCGCTAGAAAACTTTACAGCTCGAGCAAGGTCGCGAAGCAAAGGTGTTTGAGCCGGTAATTGAACTCAGACTGGCCGCCATGGCCAAGGACGTCGCCAACGGTTGCAAGTTAGGAATCGCAAGATTCAGATTAGCCGCTGCAGAGAGGATGGCGTTGGCGTTGAGGTTGGCTGCGGCAGTTGCCGCCACCGACGTTGCTGCCGCTGCAGCCGCCGATAGGTTGGCCGTAGCGATTGTAGACAAATTGGCTGACGCCATCGCTTGCAAATTCGTATTCACGATGCGCAGCGCCGCCACCAGTTGATCCCCGGCAGTGGGTGCCAGCAGATTAACCCCCAGCGTCGACATCGTCGCCGCCAACGCACCTAATTTGGCGGACACCGATTGCAATGAACTCTGCGGGACATTCAACGCGGGCAAGCTGGTAGTTAAGGCCAGCGCACCGTTTAACGACGCGGACTGACCGGGCAACGTGTAGCCGAGCGCCATCGAGGCTGCTTGAACTCTTAACGCCAACATCCCCTGGGCTGAGGCACTAGCCGACGCGGCTGCGCTGGCTTGCGCCGACGCGCTGGCTCCGGCGGCGGCCATGGCCGAAGCATTGGCTTGGACTGAAGGGACAGCAGCAGTGGGCATGGCTGGAAACGCGGGAAGGGGAGTCGCTAAGTTCATGCCACTAGCGGCGGTAATGCCCTGTAAGGAAGCCGCTAAAGCTTGCAATCGATCGATGGCTGCGGAAATGGGCTGCAAAAATTCTTCTAATACGGCGAGCATATCCGGAGCTTGTAGGTTTACCGATTGAATCATCACGCTTAGGCTGCTCGCCACGCGGGGATTAAGTGCTCCCATCCCCAACCCGCGGTTGACCGCTGCCAGTGCCTCCAGACTAGCCATCGCCGACGCGTTCAAGCCGAGATTGGCCGACATACTGGCGGCCAGGTTTGCGGACGCACTCGCCGACAGATTGGAGGCAGCCGACATGGACGGGATGCCGGCCGATGCAATTTCGTTTAACGCTGCGGACAGCGATGGCGCTAAACGAGCGGCTTGATTGAGCGGACCAAGTTGATCGGCGGCCAAATTCGCGAGCATCTCCCGCGGAAGATTTCTTAACCCCGCGCCAATGTTTTGAAGATGCTGAATACACATGCAGCCCATAATGCATCCATTCCTCAAAACGCGTTGACGGCAGA
>JBBQRC010000114.1:0-10058 GCA_038215215.1 Pirellulales bacterium | reverse complement strand
TAAGCCAAGGCCTCGCGCACGAATTGGTACGCTTCGATGTGATAGCGCTGATCCTGCTGCAGCAATTCAATGATCGGATGGACTTTATCGCTCATACTGTTTTACCTCTTATCCCTGCGCACTGCGGTTCAACGTGCGATTAAACGACTTCAGCTAAAGCTCATTGTCACCATTAACGTCATCATCGCTAGGGAGCGGCTGGTGCCCACGGCCAATTACAGACAGCACCGCATCGACGTGCAACATAACGCGACGGTTATCCTCCATTTGGACAACCAGTTGCTGTGATAATAATTCTTGACCAAGCACACGTCCGCGACCTTCCGCCGTAACGATGTCCGCGCCTACCCTCGGCAATCTTTTACGGTGATCTTCGTAAATGTCGTATTCGTACCTCAAGCAGCATTTCAATCTACCACATCGTCCCGAGATCTTGCTCGGGTCCAAAGTAGCTTTTTGCAGTTTGGCCATTTTCATGGACACGGGGGGCATTTTGACTAGAAAACTATTGCAACAAACGGGCTTCCCGCAGTCGCCATAATCGGCCAGTAATTTGGCTTCGTCGCGCACGCCAATCTGCCGCATTTCCACCCGGGTTTGAAAATCGTGCGCCAGTCGCTTGACCAATTCGCGAAAGTCTACCCGGTCGTCGGAAAGATAATAGATGACCATCCGCTCGCCGCCAAACACCCGTTCAATGTCCACCAAGTCCATTGGCAAGTTTAATTCGCGGATGATATTGAAGCACAAATCCGCTTCTTCGACACTTTTGGACAGCAGGTGTGCCTGCTCATTTTCGTCCTCGACTGACATCAACCGCTGAATTGTTCCCCCCGGGGGAGCGTCCATGGCGGCTAGAGCGCGATCGTCTGCCTCACACAGAACTTCGCCAATCTCCAGCCCCCGTGCAGTCCGCGAAATCACTCTGGCTCCACGCTGGAAATCCTGGCGTGCTTGCATTACATGCAACGTTCGCATAGATCCGCAACGGACGACGTAATTCGGCATAAGAGCCTTCGTATAAGCCAAGAAAAGAGAACCTCAAGGTGCGTAGTTTACCCCTTTCCGAGAGGCGTTGGTAGCAGACTTCGTAGGACTGACTTCCTAAGACTGACTTCCTAAGACTGGCCGCCAGCAATGCCAACAGCAATGCCAACAGCATTGCCAACAGCATTGCCAACAGCATTGCCATGGATTGGCCCACGGCACTTGTTGCCGCCCTAAACCAACCGCTTGTCCGACAGAAACCGGTCCGCAGTTACCCGCGTTATCCTGCCATCTTCCAACAATCGCCTCACCGATTCGTCCAGCGGGAGCATGCCATCGGACCGCCCTGTCAAAATATTCATATCAATGCTTTCCAGCTTCCCGTTTCGAATCGCGCTGGCGATGGGCGAGTTATTGATCATCACTTCAAGCGCTAACTCACGCTTGCCATCTTCATCCCGGCTAGGAAGTAAGTGCTGGCTGACCACCGCCCGCAAGCTCATTGCCAATTGCGCGCGAACTTCACCTTGGGCCGACTGAGGAAACAGGTCACTAAATCGTGAAATGGCTCCCTTAGCATCACGCGTGTGCAAGGTTGAAAAAACCAGATGTCCGGTTTCCGCCGCACTCAGGGCCATCTGAGCCGTCTCGCGATCGCGGATCTCACCGACCAGAATGACGTCTGGATCTTGTCTCAGCCCATATTTCAAGCCGTCGGCAAAGGAACTAATGTCATTTCCAACTTCGCGTTGCGTAATGATCGACGTTGGAAATTGTGGGTAGATGTACTCCACTGGCTCCTCAACGGTAATAATACGGCAACTACCCTCCTGATTGAGCAAATTAATGATCATGGCCAACGTGGTTGTCTTCCCGGCCCCCGTTACACCTGAGACCAAGACTAAACCATCGCGAAGGTGAGCCAAACGGTCCGCCAATTCATAGGGGAATCCCGCCCAAGTGAAGTCAGGGATCTCGGCCTGGATAATGCGAATGCATCCTCCAATATTCGCGCCGTGAACAAACACATTAACGCGACAACGCTGAGTCCGGCCAGCCACAACTAGCTCGATGGCGAAGTCAGCATTCTTGTGCGATTCAATTTGCTGCAACACGCGTTCAGGACACAGCGGCAGGAGCACCTCTCGAGCCACTTCGCCCGTTAGAATTGGCTCGTCCATCTCGGTCAGCCGTCCGTGCAATCGCAAGGTCGGCCGATAACCGACAACTAAATGCAAATCAGAAGCATTACGACGCACTCCCTCCGCCAACCAATCGTAACTGAGATACGATGAGACTGAGGTGGAGTCCGGCATGGTGGAGGCTAATGTCAGGGTTTAAGTTTGAGCGTCATGCAGTCAGCGATATTCGTACAAGCCATTGCACCAGAGTGAGGCAAGGCAAGAAAATCAGTGCGATTTCATTCAGACGCACCCAGACTATCGAGCAGCGACTGCGAGGACCAGTCCACAGACGCAAGATTGCGGCGGGAATTTGAGCCACGACGCAAAGGAATATCACGCTCCCCGCCGGATTGAGACGGAGCCCAGCCGACCAGTTACCGTCGGCAAAATGAATAAATGCGCGCGTCAATCCACAGCCCGGGCAATCGATGCCAAGTTGCGCATACATCGTGCAGGTTTCAGGTACGGGCACGCTCAAGCCGGGAAAGTAGATCCGACGCTGCGGACCAATAGTCAAGACGGACGCGAGCAGCAACACCAGTAAACTGCCCGCCAGCCACATCGCGGTAACGGTTAAAGAGTATCCCTCACGATCCGACCACCACCCGCCGAGAACCCCGACCCGCCGCACATCTTGCAACACGCCAGGCGGCGAAATCGGCACCGCCACAACCACCGCTGGTGGATCATCTATTTTCACATTTTCGCTCACGGCCACATGTTCGCTCACAGCCACATTTTCGCTCACAGATAAAATCCTTGAGAAGCGAAACGTTGTCCGCGGGGAAAATGATTGAGCCTAACCCAAGCCGAAGTGTATCATCCAAACGGTGAGCCAGGCAACGATTAATTGCCACCTTTGCGGGACAGTTCATCGCGCAGCCGCGCCGCTAACTCGTACTGCTCAAGTTCCACGGCTTCAGCCAGTTGCTCGCGTAAAGTCTTTTCCACCGAAAATTCCGACCGCAGCGAATCTCGCATGTGTGCAAGCCGCTGCACTAACTCGTCAGATTCGAATTGATCTTCCCAGCCCATATCCTCAAAGTTTTCGCGAATTAAATCGAGCCCTTCATCAATGGCCACAATCGCATCATGTGGCGACTGCTCTTCAACGGCCGAAAGCGCCGCTGCCTGGCAGCGATGGAAAATCACAAAAGCACGATGTTGCTCGTGTTGCATCGTCCACTCTTCACAGGGTGAATGCTCCCGACAAAAATCCATCAGCGCTAATGTATGGTCAGCATCCTGACGGGCGCGGTGAAATTTCTGCAGCTTGAGCCACGCGACGCGACGATGGTAGAACTGAACAAACTCCCGATCGATCTCGATGCACGTATCCTCATCAAGTTCAAAATCGGGTGTCTCCGATTCCTGATGCAGCAGACCATCCAGCAGGGTGGGGAATCCGTCAGGCTTGCTACCATCCGGACGCCCATTGGTCTCCAGTTGCAAGATACCCAGATCAACACGCAACTGAATCACATCCCGACCGTTTGCACCTTTAATTAAACGTACTCCTGAGCCATCAGGATCAAATGGCCAATTCTCTAGCAAAAAATCGAGATGATCGTTCATGTGGAAGCCCCTCTTTTGTAGCCTGGCGGTTTTCAAAGGCCCTGGCGGTTTATCAAAGGCCCTGGCGGTTTTTCAAAAGCCCTGTATCACCTTTGATTTTTCGACTTGTGTTTGGTCCGACCAGAGTCTGTGTCGCCGATCAACATCACTTTCCGAGCTTGGATTGGACTACAACGCCAAGCTAGGCTGGGAATTTCAGGTTGCTGAGCGTCGACGCGTGATTGCAAAGTTGAAAGCAAGCGAGCGCTCTTTGCGACCGTTCCGTCCCTTACCGCCAATCCAGAAAAGTATAGCAATATCCGCCCCCAAGTGAAGTTCTTGGCATTGGGCTAGTTGCAAACAGGTAAAATTGCGCCTCCCAATCGGCTGAAAATGCCGATCGTTCATGGTGTACTAAGTGCCCCTGTTCGGGGTGGTGCAACGCTTAGGCTTTCAGTTGTGTTCACTGGCACGCCATTGGGACACTTAGCCAGACACGCGCCGGGCGGTCGATCAAGAAGGGCATGTGCGGCTCCGCGACATACAGCCCAAGCTTCGACTCGCTGCAGATTTAGCCATTATTTAGCGCCATCTGACCCGTATCGGCTCCCCACTTTCGACGAAAAAACCTTTGTAGCTCGCGCGAACCACAAAGGTTTTTTTGTTCCCTGGCACCGGAGCGAGGCGATAAACATCTCGCTCCGGTGCGCAGACTTAAGCTCTGCCGTGAAGCTCCGACGAACCACGATTGACCCAGAAACCGTAGTTCACCAGCAATATGCTCCGACCCAGGAGGGAGGCCAGTTGTGATTTCCCGCAAAACCACAACTTACGACAGAACTTCAACTGATCGACTTCCTTGTCTCCCGACGAGCCCTCAACGTCCTCCCAGACATTTTACCGACTGTCTTTTCCGCTACTGATGTCGGCTCACTCGGTCCACTTCGCTAGGGGGGCGGCGATGGGTTTCCGTGTGATGAGCCTCTTCAGTTCGGTTGGTCCAGTTGACTGAGTATCCTGCTCGCGTGGTTCTTGAAATACCTCATGCGCTTCAGTGAGGTCAATGGGAAAAATAGGCCGTTGGCATCGAAGGGGGGAAAATTCCTAAAACAGGTGCGATGGGCTGCTGCTGCTTGCGCTGCAAGGCTGCTTGGGCAACGATTTCATCGCTGCACAAGTCATCATGGGAATCTAACCAGGGCATCGAGCCACAACCGCTCAAAAGAATCGAGCCGTGTTCGGTGTTCTTAACCGCCCAGTGGATGGCAGATTCGCGATTTGCGATGACCTCCACGCGACCTGGAACGCGGAAGCCACCGAGCACATCCATGATCACTGACTGAGCGTTTGCGGCCGAACAGCCTGAAGCGGTGAGCACCACGCGTCCAGCCGTCCGGTCGAGCACTTCGCCAAGCCGACCGCGCCACTGTGGATGTAAGCGACTGCTAATATCAACGACCGCAGTAGTAGGTCCCAATTGGTGCTGTTGTAATGCATGCAAGGCTACGGCAATCCGATCCGGAGTCTCCCCCGCGTCAATGTACATCGGCACTTCAACAGATTGCGTTACGCGTTGCATCCGCCCTGGAATCGACTGCAGCGACTCTACCCCCGCCACGGCGTCTGCGATTGGCATATCAAACATCCAACCGGCCGCCACTCCAGCCAGAGCGGCCCGAGCCATATGGTCACCCGGCAGGTTTAAAGTCATCGGCATAATGGTATTGGCAACGATGGCCAACAGTTGCTGCTGGCCACCTGCGCGCGATAGTCGCTTGGCCCACACATGTTGGCTGGCATCCAAGCCGTAGCCAACGACTGGTAACGTGGATTGACTTGCCCAGCGCGCTGCATAAGCGTCGTCGGCATTGTAGAGCAGCATTCCATGGGGCTTCATCTGCTCGACGATCTGCTCCAAGCCGCGCTGTGAGTTTTTCAGATTCTGAGCTCCGCGAAGCTGCGAAGGTCGCATGCCGGTGACCACCAGCAGGTCATACTCCACTCCGGCTGTGACGTGGTTCTGAATCATCTCAGGGGCTAACTCAATGACTGCGGCGGGGGCACCCGCTTGATCGGCCCGTTGTAGCCAGTTAGCAAGCTTTCGCGTTGCCGGAGGACGAATTGCCGAGCGATCGCAACTTGTCGTGTCGCTGGCTCCCAGCGAGGTGTAGTAGGCAATTTGGCCCGCCAGTCGCTTGAGCATCGCCGCGATGTACAAGCCTGTTGTCGTCTTACCATGGGTACCAACGATTCCAATCGTCAACATCCGCTGCGATGGATTACCTGCCAGTGCCTGGCATATTTTCCCGTAGGCGATACGCGTATCCTCAACCAGACACTGAGGCACGGTCACTGGTAGCAAACGCTCCGCCACGACAGCCGAGGCGCCTCGGCGGATCGCTTCTTCGACGGTGTCGTGACCATCAACCTGCGGGCTGGACTGAGGCACGTACACATCGCCGACGCGACACTCCTCCGCCTTGTGCACACAGCGCTGCACCCGAATGTCTTCGCTCCCAACAAATACTGCTTTGCTTAAGAGCTGGCGAAGACTAAGTTCGGAACATGCTCCACCAGGAGTAGACGTAGACATCGGCGGCCTCCTTGCCACTGTAGCTAGCATTAGCTTGCTTGGTTTTTTGACTCGAGCTCGATTCCATGAACTCAACATGCATAGCGTGCCCGCAAACAGCCCCTAGCGTCAAGACGAGAATGACGGCCAATGGCATTTAAATTATTTCTCACAGCATTTTCCATCGTCTATGGAAGTAGTTTGCGTTTAGAATCAACATGAATTCGAATGATAGCAAAGTACCCATTTGCCTTAACCCTCAACCAAGTTGTCACCATGATCTGTCCGTCCTGCAGGTGGATGTCCTGCTACTCATTTGCGGTTCTTAGTTTGCTATTGCAGGTGCTTGGCGGCCGCACTCTCGGCCAAGATGCGAGGACGCTCTCCGCGGACGTCACCATCTCGAAACCAGTCGTCGACTTTGTGGACACCAGCATCGAAAATGCCTCACCGTTGTGGTACGAATTTGATGCGGCCGGGACTTTGCAATTGCATCTGCTGTACGATCACGAGCGCTCAAGCCCCAACCGCGCCGCTGGTCATTTTCATTTCCGCCTCATCGGCCAGCCGCAAGCGACCGTGCGACTTGAATTCAATAATCTCGACAATGTGTGGAACGGCACGCAGTCCTCAGTGGCTCGAGAGCTGAAAGTGGCGGTAATTTCCGAAGATGGTTTGCACTGGACTTCGATCGATCTGGAGCCCACCGCCGACGGACGCGTCGGATGCCTCGTGAATCTGGCGGGTGGCTCGCTCTATGTGGCGCGTGTCGAGCCTTATCGAATTTCAGATCTCAATAGGCTGCTCGATAAGATCCGCGCTCATCCGAGAGTCAAGATAACCACCATAGGAGCGACTCACGAGGGACGCGATTTGGAGATCATTCAAATTGGAGATGACCGGGCGGCCCATCGCGTATTCCTCCGCGCTCGCGCTCATCCTTGGGAAGCGGGAGGCAATTGGGTGGTCGAGGGACTAATCACTCGCTTGTTACAGGATGACGCGGCGGCGGGGCGCTGTCTGCAGAAGTACTGCGTTTACGTATTGCCGATGGCCAACAAGGACGGAGTGGCCCGCGGGCGAACGCGGTTCAATCTGCTGGGCAAGGACTTGAATCGAAACTGGGATAAGCCTACGGTGGCAGAGCTAGCGCCAGAGAATGCGGCACTTGAGAACTGGCTCGTGAAGATGATTGCCAACGGGCAGCGACCCGATTTGGCGATAGAACTGCACAACGATGGCAACGGTCAGTTGCACATTAGCCGGCCGCCCGTTACCGGATTGGAGCAGTATCTCGAACGTATGCTGATTCTCGAATCGCTGTTGCGCCGTTACACCTGGTTTACTGAGGGGAGTACCAAAGCCGCATTTCGCAATAGCGGAACCCTTGGCGACGGCTGGTTCGAACGTTTCGGCATCGACGCGCTGGTGCACGAGTTCAACTGCAACTGGATCGCCGGTATTGAAGAGCGGCCGCAGGCCATGCACTGGAAACAATATGGTGAACAGCTCATGCTGGTCTTCGAGGACTATTTCGCCGCCGTCTTTTGAACGAGTTCTCCATAGCACTGCGGGCCTGCGACGCTTATCCTGGCAGCGTCTCCGAAATCAACGAGCTGTGCTTTTAGATCAATCGAGACCTGCGAAAGTGCCCACACTGCGGACCGTCAGTGCATGCACTTTAAGGCGAAATCAGTTTAAGATAGTATCCGGCGAGTCGCGAGGTGGCAGTCCGAAAAGCAATTGCCTGCGAACAATAAACACTTAAAAACTATCCGAGATGAGGGAAATTTATGGGAATGCCAGCGGCGCGATTGGGTGATCTGGTTTTGCAAAATGCGCCGCATTGCCACGCGCCAATCCATCCACCGGCTCTGGTCCCAACCCCGTCGGCACATCCAGCCTTGCCGCTGCCAATTATCAAAGGACTCCCCACTGTACTCATCGGAGGATCGCCGGCTGCGCGAGCCACCGACATCACCAAGATCTGCACCTTGCCTGGCTGCGTTCCAGCGGGCCCTGGACTGCTCGCTAAGTGCTCGACGACCGTCTTCATCGGAGGATTGCCAGCGGGGCGGGTCAACGATATGACGAGCCACCCAACTTGCGTGGCCCCTATTCCCAGTCCAGTTGGTAAAGTATTGCCGCCAGGTTGCCCCACGGTCATGATCGGAGGCTAAGCCGTCGTCTCAAATCAAATTACAGCACTCGTTCCCTCGCCTCCGTCCTGCGCGCCAGGAATAGCGGGGAAGAGGGCAGGATGACGGGAAACCAAAACGGTAGCTTGTTTTGAGACGGCGACTTAGTTACAACTCGGCTCAGTAGCTACTGCGTGACAGATAGCGCTGCGAACCGCATCCAAAGATTTGCGCTCGTCCTCCCTAGCCACCCGATGTTTCCGGTTGAAGGGCTATTTTTTAGGAACTCGTCATTGCGCACCGCACACTTTGAGCAGCTGCAGCCCATCTGTCCGGTTTGTGCTGATCCGACGAACCAGTTCGAAGCTAGACTGTGCATCGAATCCGTTGGCGCCGAATCCGATCAGCACATCGTCGAAGGGATTCTTCGCTGCACCCATTCAACCTGCCTGAGCGAATTCCCTATTATTGATGGGATTCCTATCATTCATCCGCAATTGCGGACCTACGTGACGGACAATTTCTTCCACATTCACGCTAGACAAGATCTCACGGCAGTGACTGAGAGCATACTGGGGGATTGCTGCTCTCAGGGATCGCCGCTCGACGTAACGCGTCAGCATTTAAGCTGTTATGCGTGGGACCACTATGCTGATAGAGATTCCGCAGAAGTCGATACCAATTTAGGTATCTTGCCTGGGTCGGTCTCAAGGCTCTTACATCAAGGCTTGCAAGCAGATGCAAGCTTGGACAACGGCCCCTTGCTCGATATCGGTTGTGGTGTTGGTCGCACCACCTTCGAACTTGCCTCCCAGACGCAAGAACTTGTGCTGGGGATAGACATTCACTTTGCCATGTTGCAAGTGGCGGCGTTAGCCCTACGGACTGGAGTCGTCCGCTATCCAAGACGGCGGGTCGGCTTGGTTTACGATCGACGCGAATTTCAGATTGAATTTCCCAATATGGACCAAGTTGATTTCTGGGCTTGTGATGTCACAGCGCTGCCATTTTCCAGCGGCTTGTTTGGTCAATGCACTGCCATGAACGTCTTGGATTCGGTTGCCTCGCCCTACGCATTCTTAAATTCGCTAATGCGGGTGATGAAACTCGGCGGAAGTGCGTTAATCGGCTCTCCTTATGACTGGACTGCGTCGGTCACCCCGGTCGAAGCTTGGCTCGGCGGACACTCGCAGCGTGGTCCCCAACGGGGAGAAAGCAGTGTGCATGTGCGTCAATTGCTAACACCGGGGATGCATTCACATGCCATCGCTGGGTTGGAAATCGTCGGTGAGTTAGAAAAAGCACCCTGGACGCTACGACTGCACGACCGCAGCACGATGAGCTACCAAGTGCACTTGATCAATTTACGCAAGAACGGCAAGCTAAATTAGTTGCAGATCTTCACCCGATACAACAAAATGATAGTCTTCTAACAGAGGAGATATTGCGATGGCTAAAGATTCAGCGGATGCAGCTCCGATCAGCCAAGAGTCGATCGGTTTTCTCGAAGATGTCAAGAAAGGCAAATCCCGCAAGTTCGCCATGATCTGTAAGGGGACCGCTGTAATCAGTTTGGTGGTCTACAAGAAAGGGAACATCGAGAAGCATAAGAAAGAAGCCAAG
>JBBQRC010000113.1:0-10063 GCA_038215215.1 Pirellulales bacterium | reverse complement strand
AGTTGGCTTGCAGATACGGCGCAATGTAGGGAACAATCAGGAAGGTACCAAAAATCGTGGCCAGCATGAAAGCGAAGGACCACAAATGATTTACGTTTTGGACCACTGCCGCAAACTGTGTCACGGGGTTGGGGCGGAGGCCTGTGCGGTGACCAGACAGCGACGGCAGGCTGACAAGAACTAGGACCCACACGCACGCAGCCAAGGTCAGCAGTAATCCCCATTGCTGACCGCTAAACCCTTTCGAAGTCTCTGCAGCCGGCGGTGGGTCCTCATCTTGAACAGCGAGCATTAAAAACTTTCCTTGCCGAATTACAGCAACCGGGTCAGGTCGCTCAGCGCGATGGGCTCGCGCGAGGTGAAGGGCTCGCCATACCGCGTGCCGATCATTTTCCCCCAATAGGCAGCTTCGTCCCGAGTGCGTTCTAACAGCGAAGGGGATATGTGTTCTTTGCCAACTGAAAACTGACTAGCGTAACTGGCAATCGATGCCGACTTCACATCCCAGTATGCGCTGATGTCAAGCACGAACGAAGGTTGCGCGACATGCTTGAGATGCACGCAGTAATAATTGAAGATGCGACTCGGATGGAAAGGTTCACCCGCGAGCTCACTCTTGGTTAATTTCGACCAGAAACGCGCGGCTTCCACCAATTGCGTGGCAGCGACGTGATCGGGGTGCGCATCTTCCCAATAAGGCGCAAAGAGCCATCTTGGTCGCACGCGGCGAAAGACATTCGCCAACTGCGCGCGGGCATCCAGGGTGGGCTCGAGAAAGCGATTCTTTAGTCCCAGATTTTCGCGCCAGGTGACACCCAGAACCTTGCTCGCCGCCTGTGTCTCAGCCACCCGCGTCAGCGGATCACCAAACGGAGTGGGTTCGCCGTCGGTCAAATCAAGGATGCCAACTCGCCAACCGAGCGCGATCATCTTGGCAATCGCCCCACCCATGCCAAGTTCCGCGTCGTCTGGATGCGGCGCAATGACGAGCATGTCGAGCGTATCGTTACTGGTGCTCATCGGTCCCCTTCGCAGCAGTTGGACCACCCGAGGAACTCGGAGAGTCAGCAGTAGTCTCAGATCCTGTAGTATCTTCAGCTTGATCGACATCGCGTAGCGGCAGGAGCACGCAAGCTGCCTCATTCGAGTTACGCATCAGCAAACGGTTTCCAGACAACGCAGCGGTGTTCCAGGAAACGTCGCCGATCACAGCGAGGCTGGCCAGTTCGCGATGTTTTTCTGGGTCGGCAGCCACCAGCACAATTTCGCCTGCCTCCGTCGTCACGAGCAGTGTATCGCCGACCAACAATACTTGTCCGTGGCGGTAACGTCCCTGTTTCCAAGCACGTTTGCCGGTCCACACGTCGACACATTCTAAAATCCCGTCGCTTAAGGCAAAGGCGTGATCGCGATACACGACGCAACTGGTGAACTTGGTCTTGAGTACTGCCGACGACTGCCATTTCACGGTCGTTTCCCAAGCCGCATCCGACTTCGAAATCTCCAGCAACTGGGCTCCGCCGCCATATCCTTTCGACATCAGTACATGCGCATCGTCAATGACAATCGGTTGCGAAACGCTGGCATCGCTGTTGCTGTGACCGGGCCAAGCGACTGACCAAAGTTCGGCACCGGTCTCGAGCGAGTGGGCCGACAGCAGCGACTGGCTAACGATCAGAATCTGTGGTTGCCCTAGCAGAGACGCCAGCACGGGAGTCGCATAACTTATTTGATCGGAGCCACCGCGCCACAGCTCTTGTCCCGTGTCAGCGTCCAAGGCGATCAGTGACTGCAGCGACATGTCCGCCGAGCCACCGAGGGGGACGATCACTTTTCCTGCGACGACCAGCGGTGAAGCGCTGCGTCCCCAACTGACTTCTTTCTCAAAAACTTCTTTGGTAACACCGGCGAGTTCATTCAATCCGGCCGACCAAATTTTTTCACCGCTACGCAGATCAAGGCACACCAATTCACTCACAGCGGACATGGCATAAACTTTACCGTTGCGAACCGTGGGGGTGCTTCGCGGGCCTGTCCCGCCCAGGGGATGCGTGTGCATGCCTGGCATTTCGAAATGCCATAACAACTGGCCGGTGTTGGCGTTGTAGCATGTAACCCACTCGGTCTGGTCGCGTTGTTCCAACGTATAGGCTGCATCCCCTTGCACGGCGAACCCGGACCAACCTTGACCAATCGGTTGTTTCCAAGCGATTCGCGGCGGATCCTGTTGCCAGTTGGTTTTCAACTGCTGTTGTGGCAGCGTGGCATCGCGCTCTGGGCCGAGAAACTCTGGGAAATCGGTCGATCGCGTCGCGAAAAAGTTGTCTGACAGCGGGCTGGCTGCCGTCGCTCCAGCCTCTGCCGATCCGCTTTTGGAACCACCACTGCTCGCCGCCACCGGCAATTCGGAATACGGTTGCCAGCGCGACACAAAGCGCGGGTTGATCTCAGAGTCAAAGCGTTCCAAACGGTAAAAGGCAAAAAAGAGCCCCCCCAAAACAATTGGCACCAGCAGCACCACCACGGCGCTGCGAGTGCCGGAGGAAAAGCCAAGTGCCGCTATGGTCGCGATCCACATGGCCATCGCCAACAGGTAAGTCAGCACGTTGACCATACCGAAGTCCATATTTTCGGCGTTCGCGCGGAGGTACACAATGGCGATCAAACAAATTGCGGCCGGAGCCCAAGCCAAGCCACGCCAAAGAGAACGGGCTGATGTCACTTGAATGGTCATGGTCAAATCCTAAACCTTTAGCGGCAGTTCATGCTGCGCAAAACGCGACGAGGGCGGTTCGACACACTGACCCACACTTCCAAGGCGATTCGGTGGTGCCAGCAACGCCCCGGCGGCTATCTTGTGTTACTGCTTTTTAAGTCTACGATACAAGCACTAATTCGCCTACGGCACACGCGGCTTGGAGTTGGCTGCGCTATTTCCGGGCTTTCACCTGCGATAGACCAGAGAACCGATGACTGACGGAAAAACTGCGGAGGAACTCGTCCAGTTGCGATCCAATATCGAATTGGCCGTTTTGGGAAAACCAGAAGTTGTCAAGTTGGTCGTTGTCGCCTTGCTTGCCGCCGAACATATCCTGCTTGAAGATGTGCCAGGCGTTGGGAAAACATTGATTGCCAAAGCGCTTGCGCGGAGCATCGATGGCAAATTTACGCGCGTTCAATTTACCCCAGATCTACTCCCGAGCGACATCACCGGCAGCAGCATCTACAACTCGACCAGTGGCAACTTTACTTTTAACCCAGGCCCCGTTTTTGCAAACGTGGTACTGGCGGACGAAATCAACCGCGCTCCTCCGCGAACCCAAAGCGCTCTGCTGGAAGCGATGGGGGAGGGTCAGGTCAGCGTCGATGGCCAAACGCACCCGCTGCCTGATCCTTTGTTGGTGATTGCCACTCAAAATCCGTTTGAATTCGAAGGTACTTATCTCTTACCTGAGAGTCAGTTAGATCGCTTTTTGTTACGGATCACCGTGGGATATCCTGACCGCCTGTCAGAGCGACAGCTTTTGCAATCGCATCGCTTGGGCGAGCCGGTGGATACGTTGAGGTCCGCTATTTCGTTGGCTCAAATTTCAAATCTGCAGCGTTACGTGCGGCAAATCAAATTCGAAGAGTCCCTGGTCGAATACTTGCTGGATATTGTCCATGCATCCCGCGACAGCGACTTGGTGCAAGTTGGAGTCAGTACCCGCGGCGCCTTGGCCTTCTTCCGCGCGGCACAAGCTCGAGCGGCCATCGAAAACCGAGATCACGTCATTCCGGACGATATCAAGCAATTGGCTATACCGGTAATGGCCCATCGCATCGTCCCGCGCGGGATGCTCCCCGGCGCCGATCGCCGCAATGCCGAGGAAGTCATCCGCAAACTGCTGCAGAACATCCGCGTGCCGACTTGATTATTTGCACTGGCAACTTGTCGGAAATGCGGTTAGGAATCGCGCATGGTCCGCAGTCGCAAACGGGCTTTCGACAGCAATGGCCCAACGCTGTTTTCGGGGATGCCAATGTGCGAGCTAATTTCTTTGTAGCTGCGCTCTTCCATATGGTACATGCGAATCGCCGTCGCCTCTGAGGCTGGTATCTGAGCCAACATGGCCTGCACCTCCTCACGATTTTCCAGATCTAGGTCGGCATTTCCTTCGTCCGTCGCGGGTTCCGAAACTAGCGTATAAGCGGTGGTCCTCACTTTACTCATCTGAGAGAATTTACGTATGGCAATACGACGGCTTACGACCACTAGATAAGTTCCTAAAGAACTTTGCCCACGAAAACGTCTGAGAATCGCGAAATCGTTATCAATAAGCTGCAGAAAAACGTCCGCCATCACGTCATCTCTGGCTTGGTCCGAGAGATTTCCAAGACGCAATTCAGCGGTCGACGTGACGACGTGCGAAATGAGCGCGATAAAGCGATCGACGAAATCCTCCCAGGCACCGGGGTCACCCTCGATGCAACGATTCAACAGCATTCGATCTACGACAGACAGGACCACGATGTAACTCAGATGTAGGGCGACTATCGACTCAAACCAACGCAGAACAAGCGGGAGGCAACTCGGCAAAGGACGGCAACTCGAAATAGGAAGGCAACTCAGAACCGACGGACATGCGAGTTAGATTGGGGCAGGCGTTCTCCCCCGCGATCCGAGGGCAACGAAATGATTAGGCAGCATTTCCATACTAAGTCGAACCAGGGTGCCAAGCAAGCTGAAAGCGCTCACTGTCCGACTTTCAATGGGTCAAAAGGGAGTGCTTGAAGTGGACATTCGGGGTCCGGCAAACTTGACCGAGGCTCATCCCCCAAATTGCACTGACTGTCTGGCGCGATGTTGGCGGAGCTAAACGCGCGATGCAAGCTTGTTAAGCGTCTATTTTCCCCGTAAAGGCAGACTAAGAACCTATCCGAAAAGGGGTCTGACCCTCTCCAGCGACGCAAAAATACAAAATGAAATCGAAGCGCATCCAAAGGGTCAGACCCCTTTTCGGATAGGTTGTAAGGGATAACGGACGGAACCAACGCTTAGTGACGCAAAGAATCTTCTGTCGCTCGATGCTGCGAGCGGTTGGCAGGGTTAGAATGACCAGGGAGCGAGGAGTGCCGCCACCTGTGTGGTTCTCCGAACTCTTCCAAGTCTGACAAAAGGATTCATCGTGCGCAACTCGGTCGAGCCAAATGAGACTGTTACCGTGGGGGCAGATCGATTGGTGCTGAGATGTGTTTGCGGAAACGATGTCGAATTGCACGGTAAACTGGGGACCTGTGACCAATGCCAGCGGCAGCTTTCTGCAAAAACTTTTGACGGTTCGCAGACACTTTCCTTCATCAGCGAAGGGAGCTCATCTCGGACCAGTCCGCTGGCGAGTGAGCCGTGCGATCGTTCTGGGGAGCGGTTAGGGCATTTTCGATTAGTCTCCAAGCTTGGAGAAGGAGGCATGGGGGTCGTTTACCGGGCGCTCGACGAGTCACTGCAGCGTTTTGTTGCGGTCAAGGTGATGCGGCGGACGTCGGCGGCGGGTAGCTCAGCGGCGCAAGTCAGCCGCTTATTGGACGAAGCTGTCGCACAGGCACGATTAAATCACCCGCACGTGGTCACCATCTATTACGTTGGCCGCGACGGAAATGAGTCTTTTCTAGCGATGGAGTTATTGCCCGGCCCGACGCTCGACAAATTGCTGATCGAAAGTCCGCTGCCTTATCGGCAAGTCATCAAGTTCGCCAGGCAAATCACGGCGGCCCTATCTATGGCCACTGACCTGCATTTGGTCCACGGCGACATCAAACCCAGTAACTTGATCATCGCGACTGAAAACACCATCAAACTGGGCGACTTTGGACTGGCTCACACGGAGCAAAAAGCGTCGACGGGAATTAGCGGCACACTCAATTACATGGCCCCCGAGTTAGCCGACGGGGCCAAACCAAGCCCACAGAGCGACATGTACGCACTCGGGGTAACACTGTTTGAACTCTCCTTTGGTCGTCGCCCGTTTGTCGTTACCGGCGAGACATTGCACGATCAACTCATGAGTCACCGCGCCGTAGAAATCGCATTTCCAGACAAATGGCCAGAAGGGGTCCCGTCACGCTGGCGGCGCGTGCTGGTGCGTCTCTTGGCCAAAGATCCTCAAGATCGTTATGCAGACTTTGCAAGTCTAGACGCGGATCTGCAGGCGCTGGCCCCCGTGGGTGTAACCAAAGCTGGGCGACTCAATCGAGCGTTGGCGTTGGGGGTCGATTTTGCACTTCAATTAGCTCTGTTATCCCCACTCGTATTGCCAGTCTTGATCATTAGTAATTCGTTCACCGATGCGCCACTTTCGTTTGCGGGTCGCCTGCTGCAAAGTGGGGTGGGACTGGTTGGTTTACTCGCTCCGCTAATACCCGCAGGTTTTACATGGATTGATTGGCAGGGTTGGCGCTCGCCGGGGCGATACCTCTTTCAACTCCGCGTGGTGGGAGAACACGGCTTGCGGCTGTCGCGGCACAAACGCTTAATTCGTGGCTTCCTCCGCAATCTGCCAATCTGGTTCGCCTCCATGACTGTGGTGTCGCTGACGCTCGGCCTGGCTTCGCTCAGTAACTCGCTGGGGCCAGTCGACGAGATCCTATTTTTGGTCAATGCCGTTCCTATCTTTGGATCCATGCGGCGCACCTTGCACGATCGCATTTGCGGTAGCCACGTTGTCTTGGATACCACGAAGTAGTTGACATTTGATCAAGCATTCAACCGCTGCGACTCCGCTTTGCTCAGTTCCCATTTTTTGTGCGGAAGTTGGTGGGGTTCATGTTCCAGGTCGTCAAGTTGCTACTGACTTCATGATGGTCAACGCCAGCCAAAGTTACTTGAGCGGCTGCATCTCGAGCTTTGCGAACTCAGCGTAGCGTTCGGCAATCTGCCCGGCTTTTTCGTCACCCGAGTGCATCAATACCCGGTAGCGGAAAATTAAGTGTTCGCCTTTCTTCAGACGCACGCCATCCGTCTTTTCTTTGGCACCGGTGAAATGGTATTCGCCAAATGGATTGGCGGCGAATAAGCCGTAGGTGCGGACGTGCCAACGATTTGGGTGGTGGAAGGTTGAGGGATGGCTAAGAATTGCAACGCCGAGCGTCTCGCCGCCTACTGGACCGTGATAATCGACCCATTCGGCAGGCTGCCCCCAGGCTTTGCCGTCAGTCAAGCCGGCGCTGTTGATGATCTTACCTCCTTGCTTGGCATCGACCTTCATCGATTCGGCTACACGAATACCAAACGTCCCCTCTTTTGTATCACCGAAGTGAACGTCCCCTTCGCTGGCGATCAATTCGATCTCGCAGTCGACCCAGTTCGTGCTCGCATCCGCTCCGAACGTGAAGCGGCGTTTATCGCTCAACACCTTTTCGCCGGTGGGGGCGTTCCAGTTGTTTCGCGTGCCGATGACAGCCGACTCCCCGCCCTTCTTTTCGGTGAACTCTACGTGCTCAGTCACTCCACCTTTACCTTCGCCTTCGAGCCAAAAATCCACGCCATTGACTTCGCCATGCGTAAACCACAACGAGCGATGATGGGGGTGATCATGAGCTTCATTTTCGGAATCCTTGATCATCGGGTAGTCGCGCGTCATCTTCGCCCCCGTCGGACCGATGAGGGGCCAAATAATCGGCTTGCTGAAGCTCTTGGTGAGGTAGTCCGCCACCGGTTTGTCACCACGGAGCACCTGCACTCCGCCGGGATGCTCCTGCAGTCGATATTGAGGCGACTGAGTATGCCCAATCGGGACATCCACGAGGAGCGATAGGGTAGTGATGAGTAGCCACAACAGCGAGCAGCGTCGATTCATGGATTGAACCTTATCGGTGGGGATGGGGAGCGGATTATCGTCGGCTGGACGTTTTGCCTTCGAAAAACGGGACTGCATTCAGTCGGGCCGGCGACGGGTGACAGCATGTTAGCATTATTATGTTAGCATTTTCGGCCAAGCAAATGTGATCAGTGCGGGATTGCGGCCGAGTTGCCGGAGGGCCGGTAAAGAGCCACAAGGGTCGCTCATTTCGCCAAAAGAGATCAAAACGGCGGCGTGAAGCCCGTTGTCAATGCGACGTGAACACCCACGTACTAGGCTGGATTACGGGCAAGCGGTACAGGTGCCCCACTTTTTCGAATAGAACACCACATTGAACAAGTTTTGCACTTCTGCGAACCGCAAAAATCAATAAGATACTCTGTAGCCGATGAAGTTCGAGATCTGTCTGAATGTTAAACACGGTGCGGCCCAAAAGGCACCGGCAAGTCTATTCCCTGACGGGGTTGGCAACTTGCTCGCGTGCGCGTTACACCTGCGAAAGATATTGTCTGGCTTGGTTTGCCCGATTTTTTCTTCGGAAAATCTCTTCACATTGGATGACTGAGTTGCATAACTTGGTCCGCGGTTGCCCGGCTACTCACAGTAATGTGGCCGATTTTCCAGCCGCGTACGGGCAAGCATAGAAACTCTATGTGGGCTGCACCAGCAGCTACGGAATTTCGATGAACCAGTTTCTTGAAAGTCAGATTTGACGTCTGGCCTTAGGAACTGGCTCTCCACCTGACGATAACTACGGATTGCGATCCGTTGGGGTATTCGTTGACAACTGTGCTGGCCCACAGACACGCAAAAGTAGCGTCCGTGAAGACGCGTACACAAGAAAATGAACCAGAGAGCAATGACGAATTTAAATTCAGTAGAAGAAGTAATCGCCGTGGATGATGCACCAGCCAGCATGACGTTTATGGATCTGGCGCTCAGTCGCCCAGTGCAACAAGCGATCTTGATGTCCGGCTACGCGACCCCCACCGCCATCCAGGCCGAAATCATCCCGCACATGTTGGCCGGACGCGATGTGCTGGGTCAAGCGCAAACGGGCACAGGCAAGACGGCGGCATTTGCCTTGCCGATACTTTCCATGCTGGAACCTGGGAGCGAGTTACCCCAAGTGCTGGTGCTCGCGCCGACCCGAGAATTGGCGATCCAAGTGGCCAAGTCCTTTGATACCTACGGCAATTGCCTTCCCGATTTTCGTGTCGCCGCCATCTACGGTGGGCAGGACTACGACACTCAGTTCAGAGCTCTGCGGCGCGGCGTCCATGTAATTGTTGGCACACCGGGTCGCGTTATCGATCACATCAAGCGCGGCACGCTGAAGCTCGATAGCCTCCGCTGTTTGGTGCTCGACGAGGCGGACGAAATGCTCAACATGGGTTTCCAGGAGGATGTTGAATTCATTCTCGAGCAAGCGCCACAGAAGAAGCAAGTCGCTTTGTTCTCGGCCACGATGCCCGACCCAATTCGACGCATTGCGGACAAGCATCTCGCCGATCCCATCCACGTGACCATCAAGCGTAAGACGATGACGGCGGAATCGATACATCAACGCTGCATCTTTGTGCCCGAACGTGACAAGCTGGAACTGTTGACGCGGATGTTGGAATCGGAAGCAACCGATGGCGTGATAGTCTTTACGAAGACCAAGGATTCGACCTTACATGTTGCCGAGCACTTAACGAACATGGGGTTTGCCGCCGCCGCCCTCAATGGTGACTTGCCTCAAAAGCAGCGTCAGCGCACCGTGGACCAGCTTAAGTCGGGCCAGCTCAACGTGCTGGTCGCCACCGACGTGGCCGCACGCGGTTTGGACGTGCAGCGCATCAGCCACGTTTTCAATTACGACTTGCCGCACGACAGTGAGTCGTACATTCATCGGATCGGTCGAACCGGTCGCGCAGGCCGCAGTGGCGTGGCGATTATTTTCCTTACACCCATTCAACGCGGCAAGCTACGTTTGATCGAGCGGGCCACGAAGCAGCCGATTGAGATTGTGAATCGTCCTTCGATCAACGATATCAACGCCAGCCGAATCGAACGCTTCAAAAGCCAAGTTACTACCGCTATCGCCGAGCAGGATCTGTCGTTCTTTAAGCAAATGGTGACGGAAGTGGCTGCGGAATCCGGCCAGCCACTCGATTTGGTTGCCGCTGCCATCGCGCGGATCGCTCAGGGCTCGCGTCCTTTCTTGCTAATAGAAGAGCCGC
>JBBQRC010000112.1:0-10194 GCA_038215215.1 Pirellulales bacterium | reverse complement strand
GAGATCGTTGGGCTTGCCGAGAATTTGGCCATGCAGATCTGCGACTGTGTCGCAAGCAACGACGATCGCTTCGCCTTCGATACGCGGGCGAACATCGACCGCTTTCTGGTGGGCATAACGGGCCACGAGTTCCGCAGTGGTCTCCCCTGGCCGAATGCCGCACTCGGCCGATTCGTCGGGGATCACGACTTGGTAGTCGTAGCCTGCCTGAGTCATCAGTTCGCGTCGTCGCGGCGACTGGCTGGCTAAAATGATTTGCATAGTAACCTTGGCTACGGACGAATTACGCGAACACATCCTTGACCGCTGCCCCGTTGGCATCCTTGGTCACGTAAAACGGCCTGCCTTCAATATCAAAGCCCGTCTGTGGACTGATGCCCATAGCGGTCATGATGGTGGCGTGAAGGTTTTCAATAGTCACCGGATCTTTGATCGCCATTAGCGGGCGCTCCGGTGCGGTCTCACCGTAGACGAAACCACGTTTCATCCCGCCACCAAACATGACTACACTCGTTCCGCCTGTAAAATGGCGATGTAAACCGTAGTGCTTCATTTCCGTCACCTGGTCGACTTTGGCGGTGGCTTGGTCATTGGCCATCGAGCCTGGTTGGCCCTCCATCAACGCGTCGCGGCTAAATTCGGACGCGATGATCACCAAGGTTCGATCGAGCAGACCGCGTTGCTCCAGGTCTAAAATCAACTGGGCGATCGGGCGATCCATTTCTTGATGCATACGGGCTGCAGTGGTGTGGCCGTCAGCGTGCGTGTCCCAGTGCAAGAACGGGACGTACTCCGTTGTCACCTCGACGAACCTCGCCCCCGCCTCGACCAGACGACGCGCCAGCAAGCAGCCTTGTCCAAACCGCCCCGTGTCGTACTTGGCATAACTTTCTTTGGGCTCAAGCGTAATATCAAAGGCCGTCCGCTCCGGTGCACTCAACAGTCGGTATGCGTTATCCATGGATCGCAGAATCGACTGTTGCTGGTAGTCACTCATGACATCGCGATGCGGGTTACTATCGAGCAGTTTTCGAAACAGTCGATCACGGCTAGTGAAGCGTTCGCCTGTCATACCTTGAGGTGGTCGTACCGATGCAGCCGCTTGATCTGGATACGGCAAGTTCAGTGGACCAAATTCGGAGCCAAAAAAGCCAGCCGTCGTAAACGCCTTTAACTCCTCGCTCTCGCCAACACCTTCAAGCCGCTGGCCGACATTGATGAACGCAGGCAACACCGGGTTGCGTGGCCCCAGCACCTTGGCCATCCAACTGCCCAGATGGGGGCAGGCCACCGTTTGAGGTGGGACATAACCCGTATGCCAGTGATATTGATGCCGTGAATGGAGGATACTACCCAAATCAGCTTGGACAGCCGAACGAATCAGCGTCGCCCGATCCATCACTTGGGCAATGTTTTCTAACCCCTCGCAGATCTGCAATCCATCGACTGACGTATTGATCGCAGGAAACGTGCTCAGCATGCGAGCGACTTCCAAACCTTGCTTAAAGGGTTCGTAGCGTTTCGGGTCGAAGGTATCGGGGGCCGCCATTCCCCCCCCCATCCACAACAAAATACAGGCATCCGCGGTCGCTCGCGGATGTTCGACTGGCAACGCATCCTTGGCGGAGAGACTCCGCGGCGCACCCGTCATAAGTGCCGCGGTCCCAGCCGCGGACAGGGCTCGCACGAAATCGCGGCGCTGGATGCCGGCGGGCGCAGTCGGGTCAAGCAATTTTTCTAAATCGAGATGAGAGCCACTCATGATCAATCTCCTTCGTAGCCCGTGGAATATCACGGACATTACTAAATTCAGGCGTGTTCAACTTGCAGTTGCATGCGTTCCACTTCATCGTAATATTCGCGACGTTGTAACCACTGGGCTGCGGGATCATCGAGCAGCACAGTGACGCGCGGGTGGAGTTGTAGAGCCGAGGCGGTGATTTGTGATGTGACGGGACCTTCGATAAAGGCGCGGACCGCATTGGCTTTGTTGGCACCCGTGGCGAGCAACAAAATTTCTTTTGCATCCATAATGGAGCCCACTCCCATGGTCACCGCGAGATGCGGCACCTCTTCGATACTTGCAAAAAACCGCGAGTTATCCAGTCGAGTCCGCTCCGTCAAGGCTTTCAGGCGCGTGCGACTGGCCAATGACGAGCCCGGTTCATTGAACGCAATATGTCCGTCGGTCCCAATGCCCAGCAACTGCAAATCGATGCCACCCTGAGCGCGAATTTGCTGCTCATACGACTCGCAGTACTCACTGTAATTCGTTGCCAGTCCACTGGGTACATGACACCGAGTCAAATCGAAGTCGGCCTTTGAGAACAGTTGCTCGTGCATGAAGTGGTAATAGGATTGCGAATGCGAAGGGGGTAAACCGACGTATTCATCCAGGTTAAAGGTGGTAACCTGCTGGAAGCTGACGCGGCCCGCTTGATGGGCGGCGAGCAGTTCACGGTAAGTTCCGAGCGGCGTTCCACCGGTTGCCAATCCGAGTACCGTTTGCGGTCTCGCAGCGATGCGCGCTACGATGATGTCCGCCGCTCGCCGACTGACATGTTCCGCACTATCAAGAATCGCGACGCGCATGAGGACCTTAAACTCTAGTTGGTTTCTGCCTGGTTGAAATCTCCGTGTCCAGCGACGCGGGGGCTGCCTCGCAATTGCAAGCATCACGAGTTTACTTGTCAGTTCGCCTAGAGTCGAGACTCTTTGTTTCTGTTGAGGCGGCGCCGGCGCTTGGAGGTGCGGCGGACTTGTCGCTAGCCTCCGACGTAGGTGACGCTTTGATCACGGCGGGCAACTCCTGGCCCTTGGGAATTAATTTGATGGAAATCGAATTGACGCAGTGGCGCGTGTTCTTGCGGGTAAGACGCTCGCCCAGAAAAACGTGCCCTAAGTGACCGCCACAATTAACGCAGGTGATCTCGGTCCGCATACCATCCGCATCCGTTTCCCGTTTGACCGATCCCTTGATTTCATCATCGAAGCTGGGCCAGCCACAATCGCTGTCAAATTTGTGATCGCTCTTGTACAGCGGCGCGTTGCAACGGCGGCAGATATAGGTGCCAGCGGTCTTGATATTCCAGTATTCACCCGTGAAGGCCCGCTCGGTCCCCTTGTCGAGGATCACGTAGCTTTCTTTGGCATTCAGGTCATTGAACTTGGGCACGTTCTTCACCTCCGCTGGCTTGGTATCTTTTTTTGACACTGTATCCTGTTTTGACCTTGGCAATTCCCTAGCTGACTTGGCGCCGTCGTCCGTGACTGTCGTGGCCACTACCGGTGTCAACGGAGCAGAACCGTCGATCGTCGATTGCACAGGTTTAGCGCAACCGCTGACTGCGGCGCAGCCCATAAGAATGAATATGCTGGTTCGCACCACTACTCTCCTCTCGCTTGGAAGCTATCGGCTAACTCACGGCCAGAGAGCCTAGCCGTTGAGTTGCGGACAAAATTGGCTCAGAAACTGGTTCACCCCTCATTATACCCGCGCGGACCAGCCTGTGGCAGCGTGTGCCGAGGTGAAAGCTTAGGTCGATGCAGGTTCCCGCTCAGAATGCAAGGCTGGCGACCTGTAGCCAGCTGATGGCCGTGACGCGAGCAGGGACTTACTCCAAGTCGCCATGCCGCAGCGCTCCCGGGGGAGGCCCAAGCTGCATAAAGGGCCCTGTGGTCCGCTGTTGGAAAACCGACTTTCCGGCTAAGCTCACAGAAGCGATTTGCACTCGATTCTGCGGCGTGTTAAGTCGGCGCGGGCGACATCACAAGCACCTGAGGTAACTAACAGACGCATGTTCGCAATCGAATCAAAGGGCCGAATTGCCTGTTGGTGGATGATCTTGCGTACGGCGCTGGCTGAACGGCTGGCGTACCGTGGCGACTTTGCGTTGGGCACGCTGATGCGATTTCTCCCCATCATCACGCAGATTTTTTTGTGGTGGGCGATCTTTGATTCCGTCGGGGTGGGTGGTTCCAGTCGCTTATCAGGTTACACGTTCGAAGATATGGTGGCTTACTACTTGCTGTCTATGCTCGCCCGCGCGTTCTCGAGTATGCCCGGATTGGCTTCGAACATTGCCAAGCAGGTGCGCGAAGGTGAAATTAAGAAATTCATCACGCAACCGATCGACATGCTGGGTTTCACGCTGATTAGCCGCATGGCACATAAGATTGCCTACTACACCGTCGCGACCTTGCCGTTTGCCTTGGTCTTTTTCCTGTGCCGGGACTACTTTACTCATGGCTGGCCGTCAGCAGAGGTCATGGTCGCGTTTATATTGTCGCTGATCATGGCATTTTTACTAGGCTTTCTGATGGACGCCTGCATCGGACTGGTTGGATTTTGGTTTCTCGAAGTTAGCTCATTGTTATTCGTTTATATGTTGCTCAATTTCTTCTTGTCAGGGCACATGTTTCCGCTCGACTTGCTGCCCAACGGCCAAGAACCCGCGACGCAGGCCGTGGCGACCGAGCTCGACTCGACCCAGCTCGACTCAAAGCAACCCGACTCTGTTCCAATGGGCAATGTTCAACGAGACTCTGCGGCGGAAAACCAGGCGATCCCAGCGACGGCGATCCCAGTAGCTGCCAACCAGTCGCCGGCTTGGGGATTCCCTTTTCGCAGCGTGGTGAACTTCCTGCCGTTCAAATACCTGGCCTACTTTCCGGCGGCGGTATTTTTGGGCAAGGTCGCACCCGACCGTTTGTGGTTTGAAATGGGCATAGAAGTCGCTTGGCTCGTGTTCTTCATTGTGCTTGCGCGAACTTTGTATTCCCGCGGACTGGTTCGCTATAGCGGATACGGTGGCTAGAGATACGGTGGCTAGAGACAGAGATAAGGTGATTAAGGTTACGGTGGATAAAATGGCGGAGAGTGCTGAGGACGTTGGCACCGAATTGGCGATGGAGACGGCCGGCCAGCCTGCGGTGCGTACTGTCCACCCGAATTACTTGCAAGTTTTCTTGACATTCGCCAAGAACTCGCTGGTGCGCGACATGATGTTTCGCGCGAACTTCATCATCGAAGCCATCTCGAGTTTGTCTTGGGCGATCATGAACGTCGGCTTCTATTGGTTGATCTTTGAGCACACGCAATCGATCGGTCGGGACACTGGCTGGGGCAAATACGAATTCTTTGTATTTATGGGCACGACCTGGATCGTGAACTCGATTGTGCAAACTTTTGTGATGCCGAACTCCGAAGAGTTCAGCGAATTGATTCGCACCGGAGGGCTTGATTTTGCAATGCTGAAGCCGATCGATACACAATTCCTGATATCGTTTCGGAAGGTGAGTTGGTCGAGCCTGGCGAACCTTCTGTTAGGCATTGTCTTGATCGCGATCAGCCTGAGCCATTTGAGCCACCGCGCAGTGAACCCCTGGCGTTTCGAGCCCACCATCCTGCTACTCTATCCATTGTACTTAGCCGCTGGAGTGGCCCTACTTTACAGTCTGATGATTTGCTTGGCAGCCACAAGTGTGTGGCTCGGACGCAACCAGACCCTTTATGACTTTTGGTTTTACATCACCAATTTTTCGCGTTATCCCATGGAGATTTATGCGAATGGCTGGGGATTTCCTCTGTGGCTAGTGTTTACCTTTGTCATCCCTGTCTTAGTGGTTGTCAACGTACCGGCGCGGTTGCTAGCGCAGCCGTTAACACCACGCGCGACCTGGGAATGGCCGTTGGCAATCTTTACCCTGTTCGCCACCGCTGCCGCCTTAGTGGCCAGCCGCTGGGTATTCAATCGTGCGCTGCTCGCGTATCGCAGTGCGAGCAGCTAAATCTGTTCAGCTTGGCTTGTATTAACAAAATCTAGGTAAATCATGAACGAAGAGAAAGAACTGCATATTGATGAAGGCTGGAAAGCACAAGTTGAACGCGAAAAAGAACTCCTAAAACATGATGCCAAGCCAGCATCCGCGACGCAGCCAGAAGAGCACGTCGCAGAACCGGTACTTCCAGCCGACACGCAGCACGCACCGCCGCCGCCGCCTCCGCCCGCCAGTTTTCAATTCTTGATCGCGTCATTGGCCACGCAAGCGATGGCCTGCTTGGGCCAAATTCCCGATGATGCCGGAAAACCGTTGCCAGTTAACTTGCCTTATGCCAAGCACTTCATCGATCTACTGGGAGTGATCGAAGACAAGACCAGCAACAACTTGAATGAGGGTGAGGCAGCCTACTTGAAAGCTACTTTGCATCAGTTGCGCATCCAGTTCGTAGAGACGAGTCGCAAATAGCCGCGTGACTCGACGGAGCGCTGTCGCTGGCCCGCGGCGCGACGCTGCGCACGCAAAATTGCTCATGTGCAGAGACGACTAAACCAAAGGCCGCAAACAACCAACCGTTTTCAATCGTCGAATATGAGACTTCGTGGAAAGCCATTTGGATCAGGTGTGTCATCCCCATGGCCATGCAAACCAGCCCCATGCCGCGAGCCCATTGAGGAGCCGCAGTGGCTCGCCATAACGCCCAAGCCCGACGTGCCATGGAAGTCAGAAACGCCCCGTACAGGGCGAAACCGATGAGTCCGAGATCCACCAGTAGGCTTAGAAAACTGTTGTGATGAACATAGCCACGAATCGATTCAAGCCTGATATCTGTCGACCGATCAGCCAGGAAGGGGCGATTGTAAACCTGAAACTGGTTGAACCCGTATCCGAGCAGCGGGCGTTCCTTAATCATCATCACGGACACATAGGCAAAAGCAGCCCGCATGTAAGTACTCTCCCTGGTCTCTGCGGCCGAATATTCGCGTTTAAAGGCGATTAAATTTGGCCCCTTGATCAGCCCTCCAATCAAACCCACGGCGAGCAACCCGCCGATGATAATTCTGCGACTCTGCCCAGCCAGACAACCGAGAATTAATAGCACGACTGTCAGGCCCACCCCTATCCAAACGCTGCGGGTATAGGTCAGGAAACTGGCCAAGAGCAAGAGCGAACCGAGCCCCGACGTGAGTACCCAATTCAGCCGCCGCGTGGGCTTGAGCCACAGCAAGAATACCACCACACAAGCTAAACAGGCGTTGAGACAAATACCCAGACGAACCGACTGCAACATCGGTCCACGTGCCCTTCCAAAGTGGATGCCAAGATTGGGATCCGCTATGAACTTAGGGAAGACCAAGCTCCAGGTTTTGGTGACTTCCATGACGGCAGTGAAGCCAAGGTACAAACTCAAGAGGGCAACGACCACCACGATGGGTTGCAACTTTTCCGCCGAAAGCGGGCAGAGTCGCAGGATGGCATACAGAATAACGGGTATCGCATATCCGTTGACCAAATGCATTAAGGAATTGGGTTGCCCCGGGATTATCGAGCCGAGCGGGTGCGTAATCGTGCGTGCAATCAGCCACAGAAAAAATAACCCAATGGCTAAGTCGCAACCTTCCGGTCGGCATGGACGCAGTTCGCCTTGGTACCATTTCACGGCTACTTGAGCCAGGATGGCCATCAGCCATACCCGGTCCAGTGTGAGCGTCAAACCCAACACATCCAGGCTGGCAAATTCGGGCGGCAAGCAGCTAACACAGACGAGGAAGATCACCAACGACAAGAACAGCGAACCGCGGAGCAGGGCGATGACACCCCAAACCGCCGCGGCGCAGAGAACAGCGATCAACAAGACCTGCATCGAACAACTCGCTCAAAAATGGTTGAAAAGACTGCTGAATATTAGCTCCTGGTTTGACCGCGCAGCGGATTCCGCAACGCTGCGTTCGTTTTCTCGCCTCCTTCCCTGACTTCGGCAAAATGACCTGGAGCAGATTATGGGCGTAGAATCGATATAACCGCTATGCTCGCCGCCAACTTGGGAAAGGGTGGCCCGTTCCGCCGAGAAACGGCCGACCACGCGAGTTTTCTATCCCAGACTTAAGGTGAACCTCGCGAGACTCGTTGCTATTAATGTCCTCAGCCCAACAATCGCCTCATGGTCAATCCAGCAATTAAAACAACCAATCGCATGAGAGAATCCGCTCTCTGGTTTTATCGCCTCGCAACGACGTGGCGAAGGGCCGCGATTTCAAAGCAGTTGAGGGCTGCGGGCAACTGTCCGGTAGCCATTTTGTTCTACCATCGCGTGGCAGACGAAATCGATACGGAACTAACGATCAGCACGACTAATTTTGCCGACCACCTCGATTGGCTCAAGTCGCAATTTGACGTCGTGTCGCTAGAGGAAGCACAAGCCCGCATCCGTTCCGATTACAACGATCGGCCCACCGTGGCTATTACATTCGACGATGGCTATGCCTCGAATATGACGCATGCCATTCCAGAACTCTTGCGACGTGATTTGACCGCGACGTATTTTGTTTCAACCGATTTCATTGAGTCCGGACGTCCGTTCCCACATGATGCCAAATATGGTTCACGGTTTAAACCGAATACGATCGGCGATTTGAGAGCGATCGTGGACGCAGGCATTGCGTTGGGCGCACACACGAGAACTCACTGCAATCTGGGCGAGATCACATCCCCTCAGCAGATGTGGGAAGAGATTGTTGGCAGTGCCCAACAACTGACCCAATGGTGCGACACTCCCATCAAGTACTTCTCATTTCCGTTCGGCTTGCCCGCTAACACCAATCAATTGGCGGTTGACATCATCCGCGAAGCGGGTTTCACCGGTTTCTGCACCGCGTATGGTGCCTGGAATTGGCCTCATAGCAATGGCTACCATCTGCGAAGAATTCATGCAGACTTGGGTCTGGAGCGACTTAAGAACTGGTTGACGTTGGACTCGCGAAAATTGTTTGACGATCAACCTTTACCGTTTATCGAAACGGGATCACCCCTCGAACCGCTCGCCGTTTAAGTACCCATGACAAACACAAATCGCAACAGTCCACTCAGATTGAGTTTTGTCATCACCAGCCTGCCCGTTGGTGGCGCTGAAACATTGCTGGTGAATTTGGTCCGCCGATTGGACAAGTCGCGCGTACAACCTGAAGTATTGTGCCTGAAGGAACCTGGCGAGTTGGGAGCAACGATCGCCGCGGAGGTTCCGCTCACCAGCAGGTTACTCCGACATAAATACGATCTGTGGGTACTTTCTCGCTTGCAACAGGCCTTGCGTAGAAGTCGAGCGGACGCAGTCATTACGGTTGGTGCAGGGGACAAAATGTTTTGGGGACGACTGGCCGCAAAATTGGCGGGGGTCCCAGTCGTGTGCAGCGCCCTGCATTCGACAGGCTGGCCGGACGGCATTGGCAAACTCAATCGGCGGCTGACCGGCATCACCGATGGCTTTATCGCCTGCGCTCAAAATCATGCTCATTACTTGCACCAGCAAGAGGGAATTCCGGCTGCCAAAGTCTTCCTGATCCCCAATGGAGTCGACACCGACCGCTTCCGGCCAAATGTGCCCATGCGAAGGTGGTTGCGAGAATCCCTTCAATTATCAAGCCACACGCAGTTGGTCGGTATCGTGGCCGCCTTGCGACCAGAAAAAAACCATGAACAGTTAGTCGAATCTTCCAAGGAGATTCTTCGACATCATCCACAAACCCACTTCGTTATCGTTGGTGATGGCCCACGACGCCCAGCGATTGAAGAACTCATTCGGCAACGTGGCGTGACATCTCACTTCCACCTCTTGGGCAACCGCCACGACACGCAACGGATCTTGGCAGGATTGGATGTATTTGTACTGACGAGCAAAAACGAAGCGAATCCAGTTTCAATTCTCGAGGCGTTGGCGACCGCCGTCCCAGTAGTCAGCCCCAATGTCGGATCGGTCAGCGAGACCGTCATCCACGAGACGACAGGCCTGCTGACACTACCACTGGACGCAATCAGCACGGCGGACGCTATCACCCGATTGCTGGGAAATTCCGCCTGGTCGCGGCAGCTTGGATTACAGGGACGCTGCCACGTACGTCAAAGCTGGAGTTTGGAGGCGATGGTATCTGGCTACGAAAAACTTGTCGAAGTACTCTACAACTCGAAGGCAATGACCAACGCTTGGCCGTTATGGCAGGCTGATGAGAGAGAACCCGCCATCGAGCTGCCTCCCACATCGGTCACTACCCCTCTTTCGGGCTTAACCCCGAGCCTCACCACGACCCCATTTCACTCGCCGTTTTCGCCACAAGACTAAGTGTCCTGCTGCTTTTTCCGCGACCAGGGGGCTTTTTTACCCTGTGACGGTGCTTTTTGCGTCATTGAGGAGGGTGATTG
>JBBQRC010000111.1:0-10213 GCA_038215215.1 Pirellulales bacterium | reverse complement strand
GGCGGTGTTTTCCCTGGGTCAACCGCGATCTTCAACCCAGCCAGGAGGGGTGGCCAAAGCAGGCTTTTTTGACGACAGCTGGCAACCCGCCGCTAATTTGACTTGGTAAAGCCCTACATATCCCTTGCGTGATATTGAGCGTTTCCACTGTCATTCCTATACTGCGCTATTGGCGATGACTCAGACTGCATCGATTAGATTCGCGATCAAACGCCAGAGGCGATCAGTTAGAAAGCGGAACGATGAAGAGCGAACATAGACACGAATTACAAACCAACGAATTGGCCGATCGATTAGGCACCGGGATTGAAAAGGTTCAACCTTATTCTCAGGTGTTATTGGCGGGAATAGCCGTGGTGGCGGTAGCCGCCATTGGCTACGGCATCTACAGCAGTTTCTCGCAAAAGAATGCATCCAAAGCCTGGACGGAGTACTACTTTAGTCTCAATTCCGGTGATGCGGAAGCATTTACCGCAGTCACGGAAAAATTTCCGGGAAGTGCGGCGGCCCTGTGGGCACAGCTAACGGCTGGTGATGAATATCTCGCAGATGGAATTGACGCTCTCTACCGTAATCGCAGCCAAGGTGAAGAACTGCTCCAAAAAGCGGTTGAATGTTACTCAGTCGTTGATAAGTCGGCGGGACAAACCGAACTGCGCACTCGAGCTCAGCTCGGGTTAGCCCAAAGCCACGAGTCGCTCGGCGAGCTCGACAAAGCCAAGGAGCACTATCAACAGGTCGTGTCGGCGGGCCTGCAACCTGCCCTGACCTCCGTGGCCTCCAACCGTTTGGCTTTCTTGAACAGCCCGGGAGGAAAAGAATTTTACAGTTGGTTCGATACTTTTAAGCCAGCACCATCAAAGCCGCTGGAATTGCCGGGCAATCTGAATACGGTCCCCACGATGCCGGATCTTCAGTTTGGACCCGCCAGCAGCCCAATTGATACGTCCAAATTGGAGCTGCCTGCCGCGGGCTCAGTGGAAACACCAGCCGCGGATGGGGCCCCGCCGAAGCTTGAACTGCCCCCCGCCGCGGTTGCTACTCCAGTCGCGCCACCCACCACGGAACCGGCTCCAGCCACAGTACCGGCTCCAGCCACAGTACCGGCTCCAGCCACTGAGCCGGCTCCAGCCACTGAGCCGGCTCCAGCCACTGAACCGACTCCAGCCACAGAACCGGCTCCAGCCACTGAACCGGCTCCAGCCACAGAACCGGCTCCAGCCACAGAACCCTCTGCGGCAACGGAACCTGTTCCAACCACTGAGCCTGTTCCAACCACTGAGCCTGCTCCGGCGACGGAACCTGCTCCTGCCGAGCCCAAGTAATTAACCAGCGATAGCCTATCCTTGTGACTGAATCTCTCAGTATTAAACTTTTTGAACACACGGTTTTGGAATCCGAGCACGGAGCGCGCATTGACGCCATGCTCGCTTTGTTACTCAACAGCTACAGTCGAGTGTTCCTTCGCAAAGTAGTGCAAGAGGGACACGCTCGAGTTGACGGCGAGACGGTCAAGCCGAGTTTTCGTGTGCGAACGGGGCAGCAGATTTACGTTGATTTGCCGCCGCCGCCCAATGACGGTCCGGTCCCAGAAAACATTCCGCTGACCATCATCTTCGAAGATGAAGGACTGATCGCGATCGATAAGCCGCCCGGCATGGTCGTTCATCCCGCCAAAGGAAATTGGAGAGGGACTCTTACCAGTGCCCTGGCGCACCATTTCCAGCAGCTTAGCGATGTCGGCGGACCAACACGGCCCGGTATTGTGCATCGCCTCGACCGCGACACCAGTGGTGTGATCTTGATCGCCAAGAGCAATGCAGTGCACTTGAAGCTGTCCGAGCAATTTGAGCAGCGCGGAGTGAACAAGGAGTATTTGGCGATCGTTGTTGGGCGTGTGCAATTGGATCGTGATGTCATCCGCTTGCCGATTGGCCCACATCCGTACCAGCGCGACAAGATGGCCATTCGCCGCGATCATCCTGAAAGTCGGCAAGCCGAGACGCGGTTCGAAGTAACGCGTCGATACGAAAACATGTCAATTGTGAAAGTCGAACCCAAAACGGGGCGCACGCACCAAATTCGAGTCCATTTGTCCCATGCGGGGACGCCGGTCCTGTGCGATCGCCTGTATGCGGGGCATGCCCGCATCACGCGTGGTGAATTGCTGCGCCGCCGCGCCTTGCAACAACCACCGCAACCTGGTGATGATGACGTGCTGCTGGAGCGTCAGGCACTGCATGCGCGGCGTATTTCCTTTGATCATCCACTCACTGGTGAACGCATCGTGCTCGAGAGCCCCATTCCGGCTGACATTCAACGCGTGATCGATACCCTGCAATCTGCTGCCGCAAGCTGATTAGCATCGGCCGCCATTGCCTTTTCGATTCGCAATATGACAACACGCTGTCAGCTCGACCGCGTATTGGTGGCAGCTTCTTTTGCCCGTATTTCCCTGAGTCGCGGGCTGAGCCTAGCCCCACACGTAGGCGTTGGTGCCTCTGGTTACGGTGGTTCTGGGCGTCGTCCAGGAATGAATGGAGCAAGTTTTCTCAATAAATCTGAAGGAGACGATTTGCATCGGGCTCGAGAAAAGGGATATACTTGAGCTGCATAAAGCTTCAGCTGTGCCGTCTGTGAGCCAACTAGATGACACGTTCAGTAGTTGGGTACGATCGATCGCGAGCTGAAGCTTACGCCATTTTGCGAGCCCAAATTCTATTAGGTGACCGATTTCCTAGTCGGATAATAGTGTTTCCTATTGGGATACAGTGCCCCTAAGTGGATACAGAGCGCCAGCTTTATCTTTTGAAGGGTGACGTCATGGATCAAATTTTTAAACAGGCTCGGATCGCACGGCGCCGCCTTAATAGCCAACGCTTTCTGGGGTATTTGCCTTGGACCCTGTCATTTGCTTTGCTGGCCGCGGTGGCCGCAATTGCCCTGCCAAAAATCATGTATCTGCCGGTAGACAATGTCGTCTGGTTTGCCAGTTGGATAGGCGGAACATTAGTCCTGGCCTTGATCGTTAATCTTGTTCTGACCATTAGCGGTCGTCCCACATTGGCAGATGCCGCCCTGGAAATCGATCGACGTTTCGGGCTGCGCGAGCGACTTTCGAGCGCACTGGTTTTGTCGCCGGAGGATCGTGAAACCGAACTGGGGCAAGCGCTCGCCGCCGATGCGGAACGTCAGGCTGCCAAGGTCGATGCACGTGATAAATTCCACTGGGGCTTTCGTCGCTCGCTGTTTTTGCCCCTTGTGACGGCACTTTTGGCTGCCGGACTGTATTATCTCCCCAGCGCGACCGTCCCCGAAGAGTTGGCGTCGAAAGACACTAAGACTTCGATCAACCAAGTCAAAAATTCAACCAAGCCGCTTTTGGATCAGATCAAAAAGAAGCGTGAGGAAGCAGAGAAGAATGGACTTTCGGATATTGAGATCGACTTTTTCAAGAAGCTCGAAGGGGAATTGGCCAAGTTACAAAAAGACCCGAAGCTGGATGCCAAGCAACAACTTGCCAAGCTCAATGACATCAAGCAACAACTTGAACAACGTCGCAACGAGATGGGTAGCGCGGAGAGTCTAAAGCAAAACTTGCAGAACCTTGAAAAATTCGAAGCTGGTCCGGCGGAAAAGTTGGCGGACGGGCTCAAACAAGGGGATTTCGAAAAGTCCGAAGAAGCGCTCGAGCAACTGATGAAAAAGCTGGAGTCGGGCGAAATGAGTCCGGCCGACATGCAGCAATTGCAAAAGCAACTCGAAAAACTCGAGCAGGCGTTGGCAGAGGCCGCCCAAGCCCATGAGCAATCGAAGCAGGCTTTGCAAGAACAGATTAAGCAGGCGGAGGCCGCTGGCGACATGCAAAAAGCGGCTCAATTGCAACGCAAGCTCGAGCAAGCTCAAGCTCAGGATGCCCAGATGGCGCAAATGCAGCAAATGGCCGACGCACTCTCACAAGCTCAACAAGCGATGAAGCAAGGGGATATGAAGTCGGCTAAAGAGCAACTGAGCAAAATGGCTAGCCAACTTCAGCAAATGAATCAGCAAGATTCGGAACTCAAGGACTTGAATGAATTGATGGACAGCTTATCGCAAAGCAAGTCGCAGATGATGTGTGACAAGTGCAACGGCGACGGTTGCAGCAAGTGCATGGGATCCATGGGCAAGATGGGGCAAATGCCAGGCCGAGGAATGGGTGAAGGCCAGGGTCAAGGGGACCGACCCGAGGAGGAAACCGATGCCGACTTCTTCGATTCTCGATTGCGCGACAAGATGAAAGCAGGCGAGACCGTTTATGGTGGCAAAGTGGGTGGCGAAAATCGTAAAGGGACGACGCAGGTCGAAGTCCAAGAGGCAGTGCTAACTTCACTCGCCGAAGAACCCGATCCACTCGACGATACACCGCTACCTAAACTCCAGCGAGACCATACTCGCGAATATTTTAATTCGGTCCGCGAGGGAAAGAAGTAAAGCGAGTATCAGCGTGTCTTAGTCGGCGTCCCCAAGGGCGCCCTAGCGTATTCGTAACCCTCACGGGTTTGCAGCGTGTTCTCCAGTTCGCTGCGCATACCCGCTAGCGACTCGCGGTGCTGGGTCAAAGTCTGCTGGGCTAGCAGCATTTTTTCTTTTACTTTCAATTGAACCTGCTGACATCGCAGGGCAAGCTGTAGATCGAGTTGCTCCTCGATCTCGACGCGATGGCGGTCTAGCTGCTGCGCGGCTGAGTGGGCCTGTCGCTCCACAAATGCCGTTGGCAGCGGACTGGCTAACTTGAGATTCCAATTCTCCCAATCGCCGCTCAATTCAAACGTGATCCACTCGGTGGCTGCGGGCAGATTGTCGGCGCGGGACAGATTGTCTGCGAGGGACAGCGTGTCTGCGAGTGGCATTGAAATCCATTGCGTACCCTCTAACTCGCCCTCGGTTGCATCTCCCTGCGAGCCAATTGATTCCACATTGAGTTTCGCCGAACCGCGCAGTTCATCCGTGGCGAAGTCAGCCTCCACTGTAAAAATGTCCGCCGCCCGCTTCGTTGCGTGTTCCAGTTTGGAATTTTCGGCGGGATCACCCAGCACCGGGTGATCGACAGTGAGCGCACGGCAGGACGAGTTCAAACGCCAAGTCGCGTCGGCCGAACGTAGTTCCATTGCCATTGAAGTGAGTGCACCGTGTCGCTGAAACTCAATGTCCCAAGTTGATGCACGCAGGGGATGGAAGTCGGAGGACTGACCAATTCTTAAATCCCCCTTGGCCCTAAATGCAGTCTGTCGTGTGCCGTGCGTCAATTTTCCATCTACGCTGATATGCGGCAATGATACAAGAGCGGCATCGCGTGCGAGTCGACGCACGTCCACATCAAACGGCGATTCGTTCACGGGCGGCTGTAAGAGCAGGCAAGTTGCCTGTGCCAGCGCGGCTTGATCGCGCCACAACTCCGTGGCCCAAGCCTCCGCTAAGCTCTTAGCGGCTTCGGTTCGCAAAGAGGTTAGTTGATAGGCTGACTTGGTCTTAATTCTCGACATGTCCTGAGCGCAGGATGATGGCAGGGTAGCCAACTGCTCCGACAAATCGGTTTCTACTCCTGCTAATTGTTTGTCCAATTCAGCCTGTTCGCGAGCGAGATCTTCCAGGAGTTGCAATTGGCGACGAATTTCCAACGTGTGCCGCAACGGATTGGGGAATGCCTGAATGGACTGAGTCAGTTGGGTAGCATGAAGCAAAATCTGCTGTGACCTCACCAGCCAGCGTTGCATCTTGGAGTCCAGTTCCTTCAAGATATCGTCTGCGGCCAACAGTGAATCGCATTCCTGCCTTAGCTTGTCCCACTGCATCCCGTCCAAGAGTGTGTCCAACTTGGATTGCCAAGTCGCGGTCGGTGGCGTCACAGCAGCGGTGGAACTCGCCGCTAACACCTCACTGACTCTGATGTCGACGTTTGTCAATTTCACTTTTGGTGCAACGAACTGTTTTGCTAAGACTTGCGGTAGAGCAATGCGTAACATCGCTTGTTCGACGTTCATGCCCAACTGGTGACGGTCATTATGGACAGTGGCGCGCAAGTTCTGCACCTCCAGCACTTGTGCCCGAGGGTACAGCTTTATCTGGGAGAATCCAATATCAGCCCCCGTAGAGTAGCGGAGTGCGCATTGGACGACCTGCTGGCGAATGGGAGGCACAACGACTGAGACGACGATCAGTAGGCACCCTGCCAGGCCACACCAGACTCTTCTCGAACGCAATCTCATTGCCTATGCACCTTGTCTTGGATCCCTTTCAAATGGCGTAGTAGATACCGCAAGGCTTCGTCGCGCGGTTGGTTACCGTGGGCTGCTTGTTGGCGACGGATTCCATCACCGGGATTGGATTGCAAATCAAGGGCCGCACTTTCGAGCCCGGGGCCACTTGCCACGTTTGGCTTTAGATGGCTTCCGGCAGTCGCTTCAAGGACTGCATCGTGATTTAAATTCATGGTTGACGTTTCTTGATTCTGAGGAGAATCAGTTCTCAAGAGAGTTTCGATCGGCTCTTCTTCGGTATCGTTATTGAGCTTGCTTTTTAAAGCGGCTTGCTGGGACACCGCCTGCTCGGCGATGCGCACGACCTCCATGGTCGTCTCGATCAACCATTGATCTTCAACAGAACTAACTCTGGCGGCGCCGTCGTGGAGGACCTGCGCCTCACGGGTCAACGAATCGGGCGCCGTAGTTGCCTCACCAGTGATATTGGAGTCGATTTCGCTCTGGAGCACCGCACCAATGGCTTCCTCAGCCCAATCAGCCAGCTTGACGGCGCGCTGCAGGATCTGATCGGTAGTAAGGATTTCCGACGGACGATTGAGATCATCCGTCAGTCCTTCCAAGTAACTCGTTTGCTGGAGATAGCTAGGCTCGTCGAGTTGAAACTCAATTAGCGATTCGCGCTCGAAGTCATCGGCGAGTGGATGCAAGATAACCGTCGGAGGTTCGACCGCGAGTGCCGACGGCCCCGGTACTCTTTCTCCATGCAGCTCACGCAATGTTTGGTACTTAGCAGTCCCGGCAGCCAAGGAACGATCAACCAAGAATTCTTCTACTGAAGCGGTGCGATCAGCGACAGCGATATCCGCCAATAGGATCTTGGCCGAAGTTAGGCTTATCAAGTACAGCGGCAGCGAGATCGCAAGCCACGATAGGCCAACGCCGCACGCCACACTGTTATGGAGCCCTATCCAAGGTATCAGCGGTAGTCCATCTATTCTGGTCAGCCACGCCGCCAGCGGCGACTCAGTCAGCGTCCAGAGCCCCACCCGACCGAGCGGCATGGCGGCAATCGGCAGAGTCCACGATACGACACATGCCGCAATGGCGAGCATTGGCAAATGGATGGGCAAGCACAAGCATAAGGCGACCGCTAAGACGAATAACCCCGTTGCTTTAGGAAGCAAGCCCAGCAGTACACCACACGTCACCGCCCAGGCAATCTGCGTAGGGCGTTGATGGGAAGAGGTCGCAAGCAGCCAATCTCGCAACCGAATTCCTACATGCATTGAGAATTTCCTAGTGGACCGAATGCTAAACTCGTCTCGCAGCCACACCGCGGTGCAGCAGCGTAATTTAAGCATCGAACCGGTAGCGGCTGACGATGAGAAAAACCGGCGTGCCCCTTGCGATTTTGCTCGAATGCGCAACGTCGCCAGACTTCGTAAGGTGTGCCGCTAACGCAGACTGTCATTCGCACTGTTGAGGAGTTGGCGCCGACACATTTTGTCCTTGCTAGAATTTTCACCCCCTGATAAAAAACTTTAGCCAAAAAGGATTTTGGTTAAAGAAACACACTTGAGGTTGTTTTGGAGTTTTAAAGCGAACTAAGTTACCTGCAGTTGGCAAGCTGTGCGTAGCCTTCGAACTCCATGGATTCCTTCGGGTGTAGGGCTACCGTTATCGAAAGGATTCGAGCATGGAGCGCGTCATCGAGTGCATTGTTGACTACGCCGGGTTCATTGTTCCTTTGCTTGCGCTGTGGGCCATCACAGGACTTTATTCTCAGCGAGCGGGTTGCCAGTGCATCGGCTCGCAGATGCTGTTCTTTTGCGTGATGCTCATGATCTCTGGCATGACGGTTCGGACCGTCATCGCCGACCACGGTTGCTGGCTAGTGCACACGGCCAGCTTGGGGGTCATGATTGTCGCGGGGGTTATGCGACGGCCCGAGGTGGAATCGGCCAGTTTCGCCACCGATTCACTCCCACTGTAGTGCGTCCAGCTAAACTCGACTGCTCTTAATCTGCTTTTGAAAGTCGTCGAACAGGTAATAGCTGTCGTGAGGTCCTGCGGAAGCCTCCGGATGATATTGCACGCTAAACGCGGGCGCGGTCGTATGCCGAACGCCTGCGATGGTGTTATCGTTCAAGTTGCGATGCGTGATCCGAAGCGTGCTGGGGAGCGATGCTTCCTCAACCGCAAAACTGTGATTTTGGCATGTGATCTCGATGCGGCCAGTTTCCGAGTTTAAGACCGGCTGGTTAGAACCGCGGTGGCCAAATTTCAGTTTGAAGGTCTTCGCGCCGCACGCCAAGCTCAGCAATTGATGCCCTAGACAGATACCAAAGATGGGCCGCTGTCCGATCAGTTCACGAATGGTGCCTATCGCATAGGTCAGCGGTTCGGGATCGCCGGGCCCGTTGGAAAGAAAGATCGCATCCGGGCTCAGCTTCATAACTTCATCTGAGCTCGCCGTTCCTGGCAGAATCGTGACACGATTACCGCGATCAAACAGATGGCGAGCGATGTTCCATTTCATGCCGAAATCGAGGCAGACGACGTGCGGCCGGGCGGATTTCTCTGCGACCTCATGAGAATTGTTGGTTTCAATCGAATAGAGAGCTTCGGTCCATTGCCGCGCCCGCTCGGGAACGACTTCACGGACCAAGTCGCGCCCAACCATACTGGGACTTTGTCTGGCCTTATTGACCAGCGATTTGGTATCGAGATCGGCTGACGAAATAATGCCCTTAAGCGCTCCGACACTGCGAATGTGCCGCACTAGAGCCCGTGTATCAATGCCAGCCAGACCGATAATGTTATGCCGCTTCAGATAATCGCTTAGTCCTTCCGACGCGCGATAGTTGCTGTGCAACCGACTTTCCGCACGCACAATAAATCCCGCCACTTGCGGATGATCACTTTCTACGTCCGTTGGGTTGGTGCCGTAGTTGCCAATCTCAGTGTAAGTCATGGTCACGATTTGGCCACGATAACTAGGATCTGTAAGGATTTCCTGATAGCCGGTCATGGAAGTGTTAAAAACAACTTCGCCCGTCTTTTCGCCGGCAGCACCAAGGGAAATGCCTTCGAATATGGAACCATCTTCGAGTGCAAGATAAGCAGGTTGAGTCGAGCGGAACAACGTCAAGCATCCTCTGTCCAGAGTTCACTTACCAAAATTAAATTTTGGCCAATATAAGTGAGAAGGCACTGAGCGCACAGGTGCCGCGATAGCGGAGTTGCTCCAAGGACAGAGAGGTGTGGGGCGGGGCTGAGTTGCTACCAGGCCGCAGGGAACGCTAGGATTTACGGAGTAGGCTGACCACTGGATTATTTGAAGGGGTCGTCGAAGGCGGCGAAATCCCCTTCCGCAGCACCAAACATGTCGGCTGGTTGCCCACCCTCCGCGGCAGACATGTCGGCTTGCATATCCATACTTTGGACGGGAGCGGCGAATTGCTGGGCGGTTTTCGCCCGAGTTTTCTTTTCGCGCATGGCAGCGACCACTGTAGCCACAATCAGGGACAGCATCGCCAAAATCCACAAAATAGGCCAAATAATCATTGCTGCTGCTCGAAACGGGGAGGCTGCACAAAAAGGAAACTCGTCAAGTAATCTCGTCCAGAACCGCAGCCTTCAGACTAATCCAAGCCGCAGACAAATTCAACCAATTGCACCGCGGCCAGCTTTGGGGAGAGCCTTAAGTGGATTTTCGTCAGGCCACCGCGCCCGCGATCTAACTAAGCAAATCGCGTCGTTTCTGGGCTCACCGACACCCAGGCATGGTTCCATGCAACCGGACGCGCGCACATAATGTTGTCTCAGAGGGTCTACGGTCTGTTTAGCCTGCCAAGCGTTCACTTACCCCTGCGAGCCAAGTCGCTCACTGGCGCGGGGAGAACGGAGAGCGTCAGGTCGAGTTAGGATCTGACGTTGGCCTCAAGTCTCGCATCACAAAGCCAAGGAGT
>JBBQRC010000110.1:0-10215 GCA_038215215.1 Pirellulales bacterium | reverse complement strand
ACTGGTGACGGAGCGTTCGCCGCGCGAAAGTGCGCAGCTCCTCGCAATCGGTGAGCGTCTGCTCGAGCCGTTGCGTTACCTCCGCCGGATAAAAGATCAGAGTCAAAAACTCCTGAAACTGCTGGGGCTCCAGACGATGCTTGAAGAGACGTTCGACCAGGGGACGCAATGTTCCCGAAGCGTTGTTGATGATGTGGCGCAGTTTTCCGTCTTCGCCATGAATGTCGCTGATGACATGCACGGTCCCTTTGGGCAAAGTCAGGACCGCAGATAGTCGGGCGATCTCCGCCAGCGCCGAGTCAATATTGGGATACTCACGAGCCAGCGCCCGCAACATGGTCAACTCGTAGCGACTCGGCTCGCTCTCGCGCTGACTAGGCGCGGTGTCACTTTCGCTGCACTGGCTATCGGGTTCACTATCAGAATTTGCGTTCACAGCCAAAGACTCATAAAAGCGATAAACCTGGAGTCGACGCGACCCCCAAAGGGTACCTTCCGCTGATGCCGAAGGGGATTCGTGGTGGAAATCGACTGGTGTGTCGAGACATGCAACACGTTCCCACAAAAATGGCCGCTTTTCAAGTAAGGCGTCAGATCTTCGGCATCGGCGTGCTGCAATTTCGCCAAAACTTAAGATGCGATTAGTTTGCGAAAGACTACAGTCTTACCGATTTGCTCTTGGATGATTCCACTGGGCAACCAAGGCAAACTTTCAACTGCGCCTAGCAGCAGCATGCCGCCTGAAGCCAAACTGCTGGTCAATTGGAGCATTACTTGTCTGCGCGTCGGTTCGTCAAAGTAGATCAGCAAATTGCGACATAACACCAAGTCAAATCCATTCATCTCCGCGAACGGTTTGACCAAATTTAATCTTTTGAAGTCAATCAGTTGTTTGACCTGCGGATGAATTGAATACTTACCGTTATGAGCAACAAAATACTTATGCTGGTCTTTGGTCAATCCTCGCTCGATATCGCGCTGGTGGTAAACTCCCTGGGACGCCACGCTCAGGGCTTGAGAGGAAATGTCGGTTGCTGTAATCGAGAAATTATCCGGGGTGACGAGCAGACCTTGGGCCGCATTGCGAGGCTGTTTTCTGATGTGATCCAGCACGGCCATCGCCAAGCTGTATGCTTCTTGTCCGGTAGAGGCGGCAGCGGACCAGATACGTAATTTGCCAAAAGGCAGACCTGTCGTTCGCTGGCGAACGAGTCGGTTCGCGATCAAGCGGGGCAGAATTGTTTGTTGAATGGCCACAAAGGGATGTTCATCGCGATTGAATGACGTCTCCTTGGTCGTAATCGATTCGATAATCTCTTCGTGCAAGCGGACATTCGACGCGACGGCAGCGCGTTGAATCAGTTCCGTATAACCTGACAGCTCATTGCGTTTTACCACCGGCTCAAGTCGAGATTTGACAAGATATTTTTTGTCATCACCGAGCCATATTCCGCACAACGACTTTACCAGCAGACGAATCTCGTGGAATTCTTGATCGCTGAGATTCATTGGCTATACTTGCCTTCAAGCAGCGACAGCAGTGTCGGTGCGATCCGGTCCAGCGGCAAAACAGCGTCAACGGCTCCCGTTTCAATGGCAGCGCGAGGCATTCCCCAAATCACGCTGGTCGCTTGATCCTGCGCGATGACAAACCCGCCAGCCCGTTTAACTGCACGCACGCCATTGGCTCCATCATTGAGCATGCCCGTCAGGATGGCGGCAATGAGTGACGAACCGTAAACGGCCACTGCCGATCTTAGGAAGACATCGACCGAGGGACGGGAATAGTTTTCCGGCGGCGCATGGCTCAGCCCAATTTCGATTTGGTTCCCCGATTTTCTTAGAATCATGTGACTGCTACTCTGCGCCAAATAGATGCTGCCGTGGGTCACCGGCATGGCTTCTTGGGCTTCGGTAATAGCATGACCGAGGCGGCGACTCAAACTCTCCGCCATGTAGCCACTGAGGCCACTCAGATTGTGCTGGACGATAAAGATGGGCGTTTCCGTTCGTCCTACTAAATCTGGCAGCAACTTTGCCAGCGTCTCTGGTCCACCCGTGGAAATGCCGATAGCGATGGCCTTGAAAGGTCCTCGGGAACCGACCGGCATGGATTTGGTCGAGGAGAAATTCGATGGTACTCGTTCGCGTGTTCCGAGTCGCTTGTGCCGGTAGATGTCTAGCTTCTCACTCAAAGCCTGGCGAAGTGCCGACAAGTTTTCGGCTGCGGTGCCACTGCTGGGCTTGAGGATAAAATCGATAGCACCCAATTGCAAACCTTCGACCGTGCACTGCGCTCCTTGTTTGGTTAACGCACTCACCAACAGCGATTCCGTTTGCACTTCGGTTGGTCGCGAACGATTCAGCGTGCGAATGGCTTTCAGCGTCCCGAGGCCATCCACGCCGGGCATTTCGATGTCGAGAGTTGCCAATTCGACCGGGGTTTGTTTCAGAAATTCGATTGCCTTTTCGCCACTGAAGACCGAGCCAACCACTATCACGCCAGGAATGTCGGCCAAAGCGTTTTCCAAAAACCCACGAAAAATCCTCGAATCATCGACGATCAGTATGCGAATTAGCTCATGAACCATGGCTGGGCAATTTGAAGCGGGAAGCAAGTCTCGTTAGCTCCAGCGAAAGTTTGGCCAATGTTTGTGAAGCGATGGTCACGGACTCAGAAGAGCGATTCGTTTCTAACGCGGCGTGGGAAACTTGTCCTATGTTATCCGAAATCTCGCTAGCTGCCCTGGCCGCTTCACCCACATTTCGCGAAACGTCCGTGGCCCCGCGCGTGGCTTCAGCGATGCTGCGAGACATGTCGTTGGCCGTTGTGGCAACTTCTGAGATCGAGAGTGCGATCTGGCCAACACCCGTGTTGGCTTGAGCGATATTCTGTGAAATCGTCTGTGCCGCCCGGCTCTGGTGTTCGACCGATTGCGAAATGCGTTCAGCCGTGGAATTGATTTGCTTGATCACACCAGCGATCTCCTGAATGACAGCCACCGCACGTCGTGTGCCAAGCTGAACGCCCTCAATCTTGGTGGCGATATCTTCGGCAGCTTTGGCGCTTTGGTTGGCGAGTTGTTTGATCTCATGGGCCACAACGGCAAAGCCCTTGCCTGCTTCGCCGGCCGATGTCGCCTCAATGGTCGCGTTCAAGGCCAGCAGATTGGTTTGCAGGGCAATCATCTTGATCGTTTCGGTCACCTTGCTAATTTCCGTGCTCGATCCGTCCAGCTGTTTCATCGTGGACGTGGCCGAGTCGGCCATCTGCGTGGCGTTGGCAACTACATGTGCTCCTTCGCGAACATTGCCCAGCACCTCCTCAAAGGATACCGAGATGTCATGAATGGCGGTGGTGACTGCCGCCACGTTACTCGAAGTTTGCTCAGCAGCAGAAGAAATGGACCCTACCGAAACACTCATTTCTTCGGTAGCGGATGCAATCGAAGCGAAGTTCATGCTCATCTCTTCAGCCGCAGAACTCATCGTTGTAATGTTCGCCGAAAGTTGCTCGGCTGCGGCCGACACGCCGCTCGCCCGCGATGAAGTTTGCTCACTTTGCGTGACCAGCGAGTTGGCAATAGTGCCCAGTCCCGTCGACGAGCCGCCCAGGTCAATAGCGGCTTGCTGAATTTGGCCAACCAGGCTGGTCAGAGCGTCCGCCAAAGAGTCTGTGGCGGTAGCCAATTGACCGACCTCATCGCCCTGTTTGAGATTAATACGGGCCAGCAGATTGCCGGTAGCCATCTCTTGCGCCAGACTTTTCACCAGCGCGACGGGTCGGGTAATCATTCGTGAAATGAAGACGGATGCCGACAATCCAAGGATCAGGCCACATAGCACGGTCCCGAGAATCACGCCGCTGCCAGTCCAGTAGGTGTATGTACTTTCGAGCACCGATTGGTTGGCCGTGTCCCGGGCGTCTTTGGTTATTTCTTGCAGTAGCTTGAGAGTTGTATCAGTCGATGCAAGGGACTGAATGAGTGATAGTTCAGTCGACTGGCCATTCGAATCTATAGAGGACGCGACCAGAAAAGCGTCGATATCCGGTCGCATTGCGGATGCAAGGTTGTTCAACTGTAGCTCAATTGACGCATGTGGATCCACGTACGAACTAACGCTGACAAAAAACTCATCAACCTTGACACGCGTCGCTTTGTCAATCGCGGCGAACGACGGGTCCATTGACTGGGTGGCCACGTGCAACACCAAGGAGCTCAATAGTTGTTGAGTTAAACTAAGTAGTTTTTCAGGGTTGGCTATAGAGCCGGGGGAGGGTGTCTCCGCTACGGCCGTAGTCATCTCTTCAGATTGTTCGATCAGCAAAGTCATACGTTCCAGCGCGGGTAAAATTTTCTTGACAAGAATAACTTTTGCTTTAAAAGTCGTATTCATTTTGGCGTATTTGAGACAGTCGGTATTGATAATCACTAAGTTCTGAACGTTTGTCAGCAAGAGACCTGCCATTCGCAACTGTTCAGGTGTCGTCGCTTCAGCTTCGAGTTGACTAGTCAGCTTGAGCAGCTCTTGCGCTGCCGATTCACTCTTGGCCGAGAAATCATTGGACTCTTCGTCATCGTTGGTGATGACTGCATTTTTTTGATTGCGAACCATATTGAATAATTGCGCATTAATATCAGCGGCAGTCAGTAGTCGCCCCAACACCTCGGTGCCCAGTACCTGCGCATTGCGATTGAGCAGCGACAGACGCGATTGCCCGACCCAGCCAGTAAACAGCAAGAAGCCGATCAAAGTTAGCGACAACAATAACAGTTTGGTGCGCAGCGTAAGATTTTTCATGATGTTTCAACGACTCTGTTGATGAAGTTCTTGTTCAACGATGGGCAAAAAATTCTTGGCTTCCAAAACCACCAGCAATTGATCTGGAAGCTTACAAATATACCGAATCAACCCACTGGTACTTGGTGACTCTAGATCGAGGTTGGTTTCGTCGGCTACGATGTCTTGATTGCGAACTGAGGCGATCTCGCCTACTTCGTCTACCAACAAACCAAACGCTGGCCCAATCTTTGCCTTGAAGATCACCAGCCGCTGGGCCACTCGGCCGTCGGCTGGAAGATTGAGGATACGCTTAAGATCCAAGGCCAAAATAATCTGGCCACGAATGTTCACGTAGCCTTGCACGTGCTTGGGGGCATGAGGTATCGGGGTGCAATGTGTTTCTGCGGAAACTTCCTTGATGTCGATCAGCGGCACGCCAAACAAGCGTCCCGACGCCGCGAATGTGCAAAACAATGTCGGTACATCAAGCATCGAGCACCTCCTGGCGATGGGACGGCAACATGCTGAGGACCGCGGCAATTAATCGGTCGTGATCAAGCTTTTCTTCAAAGCCATCAAAGCCACATTCGCGCGCTTTGGTGGCATGCGCCAACTTGCTCAAGGAGGTTAGTGCTAGGAACGGTGTGGCGTAGCCTTGTTTGCGGGCCTGGGAACAAAACTCCCAGCCATCCATGTTGGGCATCTCGATATCTGAGACCACCAAATCGAACTGTGCTTCCGCCAGCTTTCGCAAACCGTCATATCCGTCTACGGCAGTCGCAACCATTATGCCTTCGCGTTCGAAGTAGCGCTTGACGACTTCTCGAAAGAAGGGCGTATCGTCGACCAGCAGCACACGCCCAGCTCCCTTGATTTCGACCTCGGGGCGTGTGGCGTGCTGAGCGTTGGCCTGATGAATCGAGCGTCGCGTCCTGGCAGTTGGCTCCGCGGAGCTGCGGCCAAAGAGTCGCTCTCTCAAGTACTGGATGTCCAAAAAGAGTGCCAGCCGGTCGCGAACGATGGCCGTGCCAAGTAGGCCTGGATCTTCGACAGAAGCTTCTTGCAAGGCGATCGACATAGACTCTGTATCGATGATCCGAGAAACGAGGATGCCCATCGGCTCCGCCACGAATTTGGGCAAGAGCAAGTGCATGGTGGGCAACAGTTCGCAGGCAGATACGTTTAAGTACTTGTCAAGCTGGACAATGCGAGTGGCAACTCCGTCGAGTGTGACAAACGCTTGATCTCCCACCAACTCCACCCGATCCATGTCAATCAATTCAATCCGCCTTACCTGAACCAGTGGCAAGGCGAATTGCTCATTGGGTCCATACTTAAAAAGAAGAATGCGATGAACGTCCGCGGGATCACGCTGGGCCACTTCGGTTGCCTTCGGCGGCTCAACACCATAGCACCGCGCGTGCTCGGCGATACCATCAATATTTGCGATCAGGGCCACGTGGCCATCACCCATAAGCGTCGCGCCTGCAAAAATCCCTATCTTCCTGAGCGAGGGATGCATCGGCTTGACCACCACTTCCTCGGTGCCTCGAACATCGTCGATGAGCAAGCCAAACTCTCGCCCACCGGTACGCAATACCAAGATGTACTCAATCAGACCAGGATCTCGCGCAACTGGCGCGTGAGCGGCCATGATCGCCGATCTTGTTTGTGCGGTGAAAGGGGAGTTATATTGCAGGACTGCCTTGAGCCGCACAATTGGCAACAGCATGTTTCTTAGCCGAAACAACTCGTTATCGTACGAATGCTCGATCGAGCCGCGACCTCCCGGATGCAAACAAACGATTTCCTCAAGCCCACGTTGGGGAATAGCAAAACGCTGCTCTCCAACGGTCACGATCAAACACGGAATAATGGCCAGTGTCAGAGGCACGCGCAGCGCGATGGTGGTGCCAAGTCCTGGCGATGAATCGATCGTCAGCGAACCTTCGAGACGTTCGACATTGGTCTTGACGACGTCCATGCCTACGCCGCGGCCAGAAACATCGCTTAACTGCTTAGCCGTGGAAAAGCCTGGTAGCAAAATAAAGGAATAAAGCTCGCTCGTGGAGATCTTTTGCAACTCGGCTTGGGTTTTTAGTCCGCGTGCTAAGACTTTGGCTGTGACCGCATCGGGATCGATTCCGCGCCCGTCATCACGGATTTCGATAATTACTTGGCCATCGGCGGCCATCGCCGAGAGTGTGACCTGTCCAACGGCCGGCTTCCCTTGTTTTTGCCGTTCAGCCGCTGTTTCCAAGCCGTGATCAATACTGTTGCGGATCAGATGAGTGAGCGGGTCGGAAAGTTGTTCTAACACAGTTTTATCGAGTTCAACTTCTTGGCCCACTACCACCAATTCGACTTGCTTTCCAAGTTGCCGAGCTAAATCCCGGACCATTCTGGGAAATCGTCCAAAGAGATTTCCGACCGGCTGCATCCGCGTCTTGAGTACGGCGTCTTGGAGTTCGGAGGTGACGCTGTTGAGCCGCTGGATGACTGCCTGAGGAGCACCATCCGTTTCGCCGAAAGCCAAGATCGATTGGTTTCGGACCAGCGTCAATTCACTTACCAGATTCATCAGGCGGTCAAGCAAATCCACTTGAATCCGCAGACTGCTCGGTCTTTCGGAGGTCGTATCGCTGGCAGACTTTGCGACTGCTCTTGCCGCAAGAGTTGCCTGCTGCTGTGGCGTCAGATCCGCCGTAGAGTCTGGAAGCACGTTAGCTGAGATGAGGGCTGGCTGAGCTGGCGCCGGTGCCTCAGAGGTCGGGGGCTGGGCCCTCACGGGCAAAACATCAGGCGTCGACAGGCTGTGGGGTAGGCTGTCGGCTAAGCTATTGCCGCCGGCAGTAGTTGCATCCTGCGGTAGCGGTGCTTGAGTCCCCTGGGACGGCCGTTGTAAGCGATCAGCCTCACACTTTTTCGCAACCCACACGATCGGCGGTCGTGGCAAACCTATTAGCAAATTCTCCGGTTCATAGAAAAGTTCTCCACGCTGCGGCGAACTGGGGCCACTAGTAAGCTGCGAATCGATGCCTGAGAAATCTAATTTGGCTAACTCGACTGCTCCTAGATCACTCCAAGGAACCGACAGTCCGCTCAATGCCAAGCGACGTTGCACCTCGATGATTGAGCGGTCCGTTTGTAGGTTGCAAGTAAGCCAAGTTTCCGCCAACTGCCAATCGTCCACGCTCGTGCATAGATCTGGTGCCGTCAGTTCTACCTCGCTCAGCGAACCAAGGGAGAAAAGAGTTTCGAAAAACGGCGCTATTGTCGTGGCCGCGCGGGGCAAGCTAAGCTCGAGATGAAACGCGTCGCGGTCTGAATGGGTACTCGACGAAGTCACCTCGATTTCCAATAAATGCAATTTCTTCAGCAGGTCGGAGATGTCCTGCGTCTGACAATGGTATAAGTCATCTATCATGGCAGCCAGCCGATCGTTGGCGAGCAAGATAGCTTCCACGACAGCGGACGGGGGAGCGACCGTCAAATCGCGGTAATTTTCGAGTACGCTTTCGGTTGCATGCGCCAGTTGTTGAACCGGATGAAAACCTAAAAACCCTGCATTTCCCTTGAGTGAATGGATGGCCCGCAGACTAGCATCAACGCACTGGCAGATTTGCTGGGCACTGTCCGCCCGCTCCAGGGCAAGCAGCGAGCCTTCGACGACCTGCAAGTGCTCGCGGGATTCGAGGATGAATTCGGCATGGGATTCATGAGCCATGCTGATTACCCGCCGTTTCCAACATCCGGAACGCTGGCAAGCGGTCCAATGCCCACGGTGGTTAAAATGCGTACGAGTGTCGCAGAGGCCCGTTCAAACCGCAGGCTAGAATTCCTCTTGGCCGCATATTTGGTCAAAGAATGCAACAGCGCGAGACCCACGGCATCCAGTTCATGAGTGAGTGACAGGTCAATGACCAGGGTAACGTGCTGGGCTGGTAGTTCGAGTGCGGCGAGCAGGCGTGTCCGCATTGACTCCGCATTGTCTTGATTGAGGATTGCGGGGATAACAATCCGATTGGCCGGCAACTCGACCGGTAGAACACTTTCTGCGAGTTGAGCGAGAGGGCTGTGCTCAGCCTGCGGGGGCTCATCCGCGCGAAACTGCGTGCCACTTGGCAGGGGAGTTTCGGGGAGTGATTGGGAAGCATTTTCAGCTTCAACAATTGGCTGTCCGTTCAGAACGTTGCGCAGTTGGCTTACTGTCGACTTGATAGCCGGCTTAAACGAGTCCCAATCGACGGTAGGACGCTTGGTCGCCTCGGCAACTTGTCCGAGCAGATCTACGGAGCGGAGTAGTAGGTCGATGCCGGTCGGTTGCAACACGAGTTCGCCCCTCTGGGCGGCTACAAAACAATCTTCCATAACATGGGCGACATCGACTGCCGCATCGACGCGAACAATTCGGGCAGCGCCCTTGATCGAGTGTGCCGCCCGCATCATCCCATTCAAAAGACCTGTATCTGTCGGATCTTGCTCGAGCTTGAGCAACCCGCCGGTTAAAGAATCCGCATGCGACTCAACTTCGGCCCGGAACAGGTCGAGCATCATCTCATTGGGATCGTGACTCACGCGGGAATCCTCTATTTTCGAATGGAAATTCACGAATCTCAGTCTAGACTGGATCGAACGTGATTCAATAAGTAAGCCGGTAAAGCCAGGGTCTTTTTCCCTCGCCATTTTACGGTCATGCGGGGTAGACGGACAATTCCTCTGCGGGCGAAGAGAATCCAGAAGAAAAACAGCATGGTCAGTTCTCCAAATTCCACGACTGAGACAAGAACCAAAACAAATATCGTGTTGTTGGTGGATGACCAGGCGATTGTTGGCGAAGCCGTCAAACGTATGCTGGCGGACCAGAAAGATATCCAACTGCACTTTTGCCAAGACCCCTTCAAGTCCATCGAGCTAGCAGCCGAGCTGCGGCCGACCGTAATCCTTCAGGATTTGGTCATGCCTGATGTGGATGGACTGACGATGATCAAATTTTTTCGGGCTCATTCAGCCACCAAAGACACACCCTTGGTGGTGCTCTCTTCAACCGAGGAGGCCAAGACGAAAGCGGAAGCATTTGGGCTTGGAGCGAACGATTATTTAGTCAAGTTGCCCGACAGCCTGGAACTAATTGCCAGAATTCGCTACCACTCGCAAGCTTACATTCATTTGCTGGAACGCAACGAAATGTTTGCCAAACTGCGAGCCAGTGAGCAAAGAATGGCTTATGAAATGGAGACCGGTGCGAAATATGTTGCCTCGTTGATTCCCCCTCCGATCAAAGCTCCCGTGCAGATTGATTGGCGATTTGTGCCGTGCGCTGAATTAGGTGGGGACTCGCTAGGCTATTTTGCGATCGATGTAGATCACTTTGCCATCTACTTGTTAGACGTCACCGGGCATGGACTTGCCTCGGCCTTGCTGGGCGTG
>JBBQRC010000109.1:0-10252 GCA_038215215.1 Pirellulales bacterium | reverse complement strand
CCCCTCCGCCACCGGGTGCTCCGTTTCCAGCAACTGGCCCACTACCACCAGCACTTGGCCCACCGGCAGTAGCAACGGGCGCACCGCCACCGGGCACGCCAACCGGTGTGCCGCCTATGCCCTCGCCGCCCGCTGGCGCTGCCGCCATATTCTCACCCATTTTCACTAACTCGTCGCGCTCAGGCAGATCCGCAATGTCGGGCAGATTCATCAGATTCAGATGCTTACGCGGGTTGAGTGCAATCTGGTCACCCTCCTTCAAGCCATCCTCAATGGTGACCATCTTGTCGTTCGTGGCGCCCATCTTAATTTCCACAGTTTCCCAAGCGGTCGGAGTCTTCTTCAAACAGAAGTGGTGTCCTTTGATTTCGTAAATTCCATGCACGGGAACTTGCAATGCATCGGGCAACTGCTCCACAAAGATCCTGACTTCGGCAGTCATGCCGGTTCGAATCGTCTCAGGCGGATTCAAGATCTCGACAAACGCAGCATACTCTTTCACCGCCGAGCTAAAAAAGCTACCAGGCTCCGCATACTTGTTCACGCGAGTCACCTTGGCGATTAAGTCACCCTGGGCCGCACCAATCTTGACCATGGCTGGCAAGTTCGCACGAATCAGGATGATCCGAGATTCATTGATCTTGGCCTTCACTTGCATCCGCGTTGGGTCAGGCAATTTGATAATCGTCTGACGCTCGCGCACTGAGGCGCCTTCTTCCACTACGAATTCCGAACCACCGCGACTGCTGAACGCATTGTTATGAACCACCACCCCGTCTGCGGGAGAATTGATCACACACTTATTGATTTGAGCTTGAATTTCTTTGAGCGTGGCTTGTTCTTGAGCTAAGACGCTACGGTCTGAGCCAAGCTTCGCGCGAGCGGCTTCGATATCGCTGCTGTACTGGACCTTCATCTTCTCCTTGGTTAGCTCGTCGAGCACCTTCAGTCGAGCTTGTGCGGATTCGAGTAAGTTCTTGGAATTTGAAACCGCAAATTTCTCGGCGTCAATCTGAAGCGACTTAAGCAAACCTTTGGCCGCCATCCGCTCGGCGCTCGACAAATTCAATTCGGCTTTCCGCAGATTCTGCTCAGCCAAAGCAATCTCGCTCAAGATCGTCTTGCGTTCTGACAGGTAAGTCCCTTCGAGGTATTCCTGCAGCGCAATCTCCGCGGTTTTTACCAACGCTTCACTGCTAATGACCGTTGCTTCAGCACCCGAAACCTTGATTAACTGCGTCGCCAACTCGTCCTCAAACGCGGACGAATCCAGCTCAACGAGCTTATCGCCTTTCTTGACGTAAGTTCCTTCTTCGATCACCCAGAGAATGGGAGTCCCCGACCCTCCTTTGGCTTTGACCTCGCAAACGACGTCAATATTACTGCTGCTCTCGACCTCTCCCTGCTCCAACACAATATGGTCGAATGGACCTCGCGCGACCGTTTCCAACAACGGTTGGTCGTCCGGGTTAACACGCGACTTGCCAAAATAGTTCATATAAGCATAGGCGCTGCCACCGGCAACTGCGACCAGAACCAAGGCAATGATCAGCGCCTTTCCATCGCGTCGAGGCCGACTGGGGGTAGGAGGTAAACTCCGTGTCGGGGCTAGGCAAGATGCCATCAAAGTACTCCTAGTTTCGCAAGATTCCGGGGTGGGAGGTTCGCCGGGAAAAGGTGGGTCGTTAAGCAGGTAGTTCATTTTAATTGCTAGTCCAGCGGTCCGTAAGCTCAACCCGTCCAAGTTCTGGGGCTAATAAGCGCCCCAAGTTGAGCGTTTACGCACGCCGACGTGAATTAAACCCCTTAAGATAGCGAAAGTTTCGTCTTCTTTCGGTTGAACTCGGCGCGAGGAACTGCGCGTGCGCCCAGGCAGCCAAATCCCCAAGTTTTCAGCCTCAGATGCGCGTTAAATTCTGCGCAGCTTTCCAGTCGTCCGATCAATGCGGAATGTAGGGAATATTCCTTCAACTCCACCTTTACGATATGCCGATTCGAACTCCCGAAGGCCACGCATTAGTAGCCACCAGCCGTCGTCGAGGGAAACAGAAAAAATGATCCGAAAGCATTCAATCTCCGCGCTGATAGCCGTCGCGTGCCTAGCCAATGTGCTCGGCAACGTGCATGGCGATCAACCTGAAAAACAGACTCCCGCTCAGTTAGCTAACTACGCCAATAGCCCACAGGCCAACTGTCCTCAGCCCGCTGAATACGCCAATTCGGGTTACGGGACGGCTGGCTATGCCGGCTATCCATCCGCCACCCCCAAAGCGTTTGGGCAGTCCTGGGGAAATTTAGGCAATAGTCGCGATTGCAATCGCTTCTACCACTATCCATACGTGTTCTACCCACAAAATTTCCAAAGCAGCGATTACTACCGCAGCAGCGACAGCATGTACTATCGCTATCCACCTGAGATGCAAATCCCGGTATACAACCGCAATTGGCACAACTACTACCCCAGCCCGCGGCGGTACCATTCAGGTCACCACTTCCTGACCGATGTGTTTTAGTCCCAGCCAGTAACGTTGCCCAATGTTGCTTCGTTAACGAGACTTTGCGCCTACAGTGATGGGCCGATCAAACACAAAACGCGCCGCGACTCTTCTGAGCCTCGACGCGTTTTTGCATTTGCGATTTTCTTAAAATCGACCCGCGTTTCGGGTAACGCTGTGCATGAAACTAGTTGTGCATCAAACTAGTTGTGCATCAAACTAACGAAATCACTAAGCGAAGGGGTTGTACTTGCCGGGACCTGGAACTTGATAATGGCCAGTCTCATCGGGCACGGTTGGGGGCACGGAATCGAGTGTGTAACTGTCAATTCCGGGGCAGAGATCCCGCCCTTTGGCGAGCAAATCATCCCACTTGATGACCTTACCGGAATAACATGCCTCGCGACCCAAAATAGCCGTCAAGGTCGAGTGCGCACCATATTCGCCTTCATTGTAGATCTCGCCAGCCATCAGCGCAGCGATCAAATCATGTTGCTCTTGCTGATGACCATTGACGCGATCGCCAGTAAATTTCCAGGCGTTTGGACCCATAATGGAGCCTGAAGGATCTGAGGTCCCCTTCGTGCCGTGTGCGAATTCACTGACGTTGGACCAGCCACCTTCCAAGTGTCGTCCTTGGCTGAACATCTTGGTGCCGTCCGCAAATGTGTATTCGCAGAAAGTGTGATCAAAAATCTGCGACAGTTTGGTGTCGCCACCCATGCGCTGTTCGTGACCACCCATACCATTGCACTCAACTGGGTATGAGCCCTTAAGCCAGCAACCGACGTCGAGATTGTGAATGTGTTGTTCGCAGATTTGGTCACCCGACAACCAATTGAAGTGATACCAATTGTTGGTCTGGTAAGCCATCTCTGTCTGGCCAGGTTGGCGTCCGCGATGCCAAATGCCGTTACCATTCCAATAAACTCGCGTGCAGAGTACATCACCGATCGCGCCATCATGGATGCGTTGAATCGTCTCCATGTAACAGGGCTCATGGCGCCGCTGCAGACCAATTCCCACCATCAAATTCTTCTTCTTGGACTCTTCGACCGACTTGAGTACTCGCCGTACACCCGGAGCATCCGAGGCCACTGGTTTTTCCATAAACACGTGCTTGCCCTTGCTGACCGCGTACTCAAACTGCTGCGGCTTGTATCCAGGCGGGGTAGCAATGATGACCAAATCGCAGTCAACATCGATGGCTTTCTTGTAAGCATCTAGACCCGTGAACATTCGGTCCTCAGGCACGTCGACCTTTTCTTTGTGCTTGCGCGATAGCTGATTCAAACTGCTGGTTGCATTTTTCTCAAACGCGTCGGCAACCGCCACCAATTTGGTCTTACCCTTGGTGTTCATGATCTGTTCGGCCGCACCGGTGCCGCGTCCGCCGCAGCCAACCATAGCAAAGCGAATCTCGTCGCTTCCTTGGGCATGTACTGTCCGAGCGAATTGGCTGGTAATGGCCACGCCAGTGGCCGTCGCCGAAGCTGTCTTGATAAAATCACGTCGAGAGGCTGGCGTATTCATGAGTTGTCCTTGACACAGTTATTATGAAGGTAAGAATCTGGACCGGTCCGCGCCCTCCAGTGTAACCGATCTCGCCGGTTACGGGGAGCTAAGGCGAAAGAAGATGGTCACTGGAACGCCGGAAGGGCCGATCCTGCAGCACAGGCGAAAAACTCTCACGGAAGCGGACGACTGGTAAACAGATCCCAGCCGCTCATTTCAGAGTAGGCCGCTTGGTCGGTCAAATCGTATTTAAGCGGCGTGACCGTGATGTGTCCTTCAAAGAGCATGGTCAGATCCGTCGCGTGCTCCGTTCGCCGGGGTGGGGGATCAGAGGTCGACCAGTAATAGTCTCTCCCTTTGGGATCCTGACGACGGATATAGTGGTCACCATAACGCTCGACCCCCATCGGCACGCAGTGCACTTGAGGTTTCCCGCCGGCGCGCGCCAGCTTGGTGGCGGCGGTTGGAATGTTGATATTGTAAAGTTGCGGCGCGGCATCTTTGCGGCCGAGTATCTCACGTATCAGTTTCATAGCCAAGTCAGCGGCCATCTCGAAATCGGCGTGTGGATCGTACTCCAGCGAAACGGCGAAACTGTTGTAGCGAAAAAACGCTCCCTCAATCGCTGCGGCTACGGTACCCGAATACAACACATTGATGCCCGCGTTCAAGCCGCCATTGATGCCACTGACAATCAACTCGACCGGTTTGTCCACCAATTCCGAGACACCCAGTTTGACGCAATCCGCGGGACTCCCTTCGACAGCGTAACCGCGGAAGACATCGCCTACAAAGACTTTCTTGCAGACAAGCGGTTCGAGGTAGGTAATCGAGTGACCGACGCCACTTTGCTCCGTGGCAGGCGCCACCAGACTCACGTCTCCGAGCGCCGGCAATTTGGCTTCCAGCGCCGCGATCCCCGGTGCGTAAATTCCATCATCATTGGTTAATAAAATTCGCAAGTTTCTACATCCTCTTCCTGGTCGGTTTTCTGCCACTCTAAGTCGTTAACCCAATTTTAGCGGAATTGCGCAAGCAATCCGGTGAATTGATTCGCGACACAAACCGGACGGCTCGCGCCGTTCCGCTAAAATACTGGCATCGCTTAGAGGAATAAGGGTTAACGACGATGCCCGCCACTCCCCTGCCTTCCGAACGCGACGGGATCAGAGGAACCGTAACAACGCAAAACTCTTTTTCCCTTTACGCAACACCAGCGTCGTTTCACTCGCCAAATCCTCAACGGTCAGTAAGCGTTCTGGGGATTCGAGGCGACGGTTGTTCACGTAGGCCCCTCCCTCTGCCACTGTCCGCCGTGCTTCCCCCTTGCTCTTGGCCAACCCAGCCGCTACCAAAGCATCGATAATCGACAAGCCGGCATCGAGCTGGGCGCGCGGCAACGCAGCGCTTGGGACATCACCAAAAATCTCCTGCAGTTGCTGGTCGGTCGTCTTGTCAATCTCCGCACCAAAAAAAGTGGCGGTCGCACGCTCGGCCGCGCGCAAGCCATCGCCGCCATGCACAAACTCGGTCAACCAACTTGCTAGCCGCTTTTGCGCCTCACGTTTATGCGGCTCTGCGGCAACTGCTTGTTCCAGGGCTTGATACTCCGTCTGGTCAATCTCGGTCAAGAACCTCAAGCACATCAGCACATCAGCGTCACCCACATTGACCCAGTACTGGTAAAACGCGTAGGGCGACGTCCGCGCTGCGTCCAACCAAATGGCGCCGCGTTCGGTCTTCCCCATTTTTTTACCGTCGCTGGTCAGGAGTAGCGGGCACGTCATGCCAAACAATTGCGCACCGTGCATGCGTCGGGCTAAATCGATACCCGCGGTAATGTTACCCCATTGATCGCTACCACCCATTTGCAAATTACAGCCGTACTTCTTGTGCAAGTGCGCGAAATCGTAGGCTTGCAGCAGCATGTAACTGAACTCGGTGTAACTCATCCCGCCATCGTCTCTTTGTAATCGGCTTTTCACCGAATCCTTGGCCAACATCACATTGATGGGAAAATTCTTGCCGACGTCTCGCAGGAAGTGTATATACGACCAGCCACTCATCCAATCGAAGTTGTTCACCAGCAACGCAGGATTAGCCCCCTCAAAATCCAAGAAGCGCCGCATCTGCGACTGCATCCCCGCCACATTCTCAGCCAGCACTTCGGGGGAGAGCAAGACGCGTTCCTCGCTCTTGCCGCTCGGATCACCGATCATCCCAGTTGCACCACCCACTAACGCGATCGGACGGTGCCCGCACTTTTGAAATCTGCGCAGGACCATCAACGGCAGCAGGCTGCCACAATGCAAGCTCGTGGCGGTCGGGTCAAAACCCACGTATAGCGTTTGCGGCTGTTGCAGCAAGTCGCGAAGGGCATCCACATCGGTGGATTGGTGAATCAAGCCGCGCCACTGCAGTTCATCAAGAATCGAAGAAGAAGTCATCGGTCACAAGCATCCAGGCTAGTCGAAGCATCGCTCATCAAGACTATTTTTGTCCTGACGCTGAACTCCAATTCTAATGGAGTTCAACAGTACCGGGGAGGGCCTTTACGGGCCGTCTTTACAGGCTGACCCAACGCATCCAACCGTCCTTCGTATGGCGACGCTCACGCAACTTGCTACCTACCCGAGTGACTGAAGTTGACTCGTGACCGACCGCCTCGTGAAACAAAAAGATGGCTCCTAGCAATATCTCAGTCGGCGGGATCTCCAACCAACTACAGACCTCCTGACTACGCAGCAAACCACCCGAGGACCAGTAGCTGAGAAAACCTTGGGCTGTGGCGGCCAGGAGCAAATTCTGGATGGCGGCCGCAGCGGCCGCAATATGTTCCAGGTTGTCCAATGTCGGCTCAAACAAGCACGCGTTCTCCGGTTGCTCCGTGCAACTGGGTGCGTTGGGCAGCCAAGTGACTTGAATCAGTGCATCCGCAGCCGCCAGCATCTGCGGTATCTTGCCCGCGTTTTCGATCGGTAGTCGCAATCGCAACTTGCGACAGGCCACCGCGTCGAGCCCATACATCCGCCACGGTTCGATGCCCGGCAATCCGCCGTCAATCTGATGTTCCCCGCCACACGGTCGATGGAATGGTGCCCAACCCGCCGTGGCGATCAGACCATCAAGTTGGTCGCGGATTTCCGAAGTCGGCAATGGCTCACTGCTCATTACCTTGGTGGTCAGTCGCCCGCGAATGATAGCGTCAAGCTTGGGCTCGGTCAGAGTTCTAATTGTCATGCTGCCAACTTCATCATCCCGCCAACTTCGACATGTCGCCAAGTGGATCTCGAGCCGGTTACTTGTCTTTACCCAGCAACACTTCGTTTCGGCCCGCTGAGTCCGCGGCTGCGCGTGACATGCCTGGCGTATTGAATTCCATGACGATCTGCCCGTTGTGGTCAATCGCGATGATCCCACCACAATCTTCCGGCAGGACCGATTGCACAACTACCTTGGCGGCGTCAGCCAACGACTTGGAACCGTAACGCATCCGTGCAGCGATATCGCCCGCCACATTGTTACGAATGAAATCCTCGCCAACACCTGTACCCGAGACCGCGCACGTTGCATTGTCCGCATAAGTCCCCGCTCCGATAATCGGCGAGTCACCTACGCGACCCCAGCGTTTGCCCATCAAGCCACCTGTGCTGGTCGCCGCCGCCAAATTGCCATGCGTATCCAACACAGCACAGCCTACCGTTCCGAGATACAGTTGTTCATCATCGACACCCTGCCCCTTAGGACGATGCAAAGTCAGCTCCGGCTCCTTGTTTTTCCATCGTTCCCAAGCCTTGAGTTGTTCAGGGGTACGAAAGTAGGCGGCGTCGGCCTGCTCCAAGCCCAGCGATTGCCCGAACTCGTCCGCGCCGCTACCGATCAACAGCACATGCGGGGTATCGCTCATAACCCGCCGCGCCAGGGAGATGGGATGTTTGGTCAAACGCACTCCGGCCACAGCCCCACAGGTGCGATTGCTGCCGTCCATAATTGCCGCGTCGAGTTCGTGCTCGCCACGCGCGTTCAGCACACATCCCCGCCCCGCATTGAACACCGGATTGTCTTCCATCACACGCACCACTTGCTCCACCACTTCCAGGGCCGGCGCGTCCATTTTAAGTAACTTTACGCCCGTATCCAGCGCTGCCTGCAGGCCAGCCCGCCGTGTCGCCTTGTACTCGTCACTCCACTTGACCGGATCGCCACCCGCTCCACCATGTATGACAATTCCAAACTTGCCCTGAGATTGTGCGTGAACGGTGAAATTCATCGGATTCCAAACGGAGATTGCAGCAGATAAAGTCGCTAGTAGTAGGTAAGTCTTGGACATCGAATGCCCTCGGGATGTTAGCTGAAGTGGAAGTGTTTCGAAGCAGTGACTCGATAGAAAGCTTGTCGCCCAACTGAGCCGCTTGAGTTTAAGCCGCTGCGCGCCGCGTGCCTAGTGAGCTGCTGCAATGCGCTGGTGCATCTTCAAATGACAACGAAGAGAGGAAGTACGTATAGCCGGCGGGCGCTCAAGCACCGCCGGAAAATGCCCAAGCGTCAAGCTTCGTCGAAACTCCGCTCCATTTCCTGGAAAAACAGGCTCTTTTGAAACTCATATTCCCCACCGCAAAGAGTCGCGGCGTCGAGCTTGACGTTTTGCAATCGTTGGGCGTCGACGTAGTTCCCGTCAAGCCAGTTTTGCATGGCCAACACGCGATTCCAAGTCTTACCGCCATGCCGCACGATCAATACCGAATGCGTAACACTTCCCACCCGCGGTTTGAAAAGTCTGGCGACCAATTCCTCTTCGCACCAATGCGGCGACTCGACGCGACGAAAGTTGAGCCCTTCCACCAATGAGCAGGCATCATTCAGTCCACGCATGTCGGTCATCCCCGCAATCACGTCAACGATGGGTTGCGTTACGGTAGAATCTAGCCGCGTCCCCCCTATGTGCAGTGACTCAGTCAGCCAACCCTCGGTGGCCCACAGCAAGAGTGAACGTGTCTGCTCGAATTCTTGTTTCCAAGTCGGTTGAAACGGCTGCAATCGAATATCGTTCATTAGACTTTGCCATTACTTTGAAACGAAAGCGGCTAATGCAAAACTGACCATCATGAGTACCCAAATGACATCCAGAAAATGCCAATACATGGCACAGAAGCGAATTGGCCAATGCCGCTCATGATCGTAAACACCTCGTGATAGACCAAACAACACAAAGGTGATGCCCGCCGCCCCACCCACCACGTGCAAGGCATGAATCAAGACGAGCACGAAAGTGAAACTGTATAGGCTACGATCGTAGCTCGACTTCTCGAGTTGCTGGATCATCCAAGTCATCCCGCCTGCCTGGACGACGAAGAAGGCTCCCGATAAGCAGGCCGCGATGACGACATAACGCCACAAGTCGGTCAGTCGCTCGCGTTTTACAGCCCCTACCGCTAGGTGCAGGCAAATGCTGATCGCAATTAGAATGACAGTAGTCAGCACAAAACTCTGCGGGAGATAAAATGGAGCTCCCGCTGCACCACTCGAACTCATGCGACTCACGACGTAGATTGCGTACAGCAGCACGCAGCTCACGAAGAACACCGCCAGCGAGGCCAAAAACAACCAAGCTCCCTGCTCGCTGCGTCGGTCTTGTGCAAGTTTCATGAGTTTAGTCGAATCGGTTGCGACAATTTAGTGAAGCAAGTTTGGGTCTTGAGTGATACGTGAACGACCCTTGCATTATACTGAGCAGGCCATCGCTGGACAGCGGCACGTTGCTAGGCTTGACGAGCTACGATTCGCCTTACGCAGAACCGTAGCGGCGTGCCTGCGAATAACACCAGGAGGCAGCCGCTTTTGGATGACTACTGATCTCGCTTAGTTGGACAGCGCCACTTTGAGCCATTGGATTTATCGCAACCTCGTTGGAGTGCAGCCTTTAGGCGCTCGTGCATGTCGAACGGCGCAAAATCGGCTAAATCCTACACTCCAGCGCAAAGTGGCGCTGTCCAGTTAGGATCGGTCGGGAAATCTGTGTCCGGTACCATTTGCCAGGAACTGGCCCTCCAGTTGCTTCGCACAAATGGTACCGGACACGGATGGCACGGGGTTAAGCAGATCTCGCTCCCTCTCCCCCAGTATTTCCGGGGGAGAGGGTTGGGATGAGGGGGGCCGAATCCTAAGGAAAGTCGACCCCTCACCCTAACCCTCTCCCCTGAGTACAGAGATCGTGCAGCTTTTAAGTTGTGTAATTCCAAAGG
>JBBQRC010000108.1:0-10314 GCA_038215215.1 Pirellulales bacterium | reverse complement strand
ATGGCCGGCGGAATGCCGTCGATCCGCGCGGCGGCCGGCTTTTCGAGTCGTTCCAAAAACTGCCGCGTATACGCCGAAAAGCTTTCGATATATCGCCGTTGTCCTTCGGCATAAAGCGTGTCGAGCGCGAGCGAAGTTTTTCCCGATCCACTCACTCCGCAGATGGCAACCAATTGGCCACGGGGAATGTCAACATCTATGTTCTTCAGGTTGTGAACACGCACGCCACGCAGTTGGATCGGCGCCAACTCTGAGATCGTTTCACCTAGCATGGGTGAAACGATCGCTGATACAGTCTTGCTTGAGCGCTGTTTCTTGGCGGGCAGCGGACTAAACCTCTTTGGAATCAATCCAACTCATGAGCTTACGTAAGCGGCGCCCTACTTGCTCGATCAACAGACCACGATTCTGACGACGCGTGGCTTTGAACGCAGGCGCGCCGGCCTTGTTCTCGAGAATCCACTCTTTCGCAAACTGACCGTTCTGGATCTCAGTGAGAATCTGCTTCATCGTGGCTCGCGTTTCCGCCGTAATAATCCGCGGTCCACGCGTGTAGTCGCCAAACTCCGCCGTGTTGCTAACGCTATAACGCATGTAGCTCAAGCCACCCTGGTAAAACAGGTCGACGATTAGTTTCAGTTCGTGCATGCATTCAAAATAAGCCATCTCGGGCTGGTAGCCTGCTTCGACCAGTGTGTCGAAGGCCGCCTTAACGAGTTCGCTCACACCACCACACAACACCACTTGCTCGCCGAACAAATCGGTTTCTGTCTCTTCGGCAATGGTTGTTTCAATAACGCCACCACGAGTACCGCCGATACCCTTGGCGTAAGCCAAGCCAATTTGACGCGTCTGCTCGCTGGCGCCTTCACCCAGGGCAATCAGCGAGGGAACTCCACCACCCTTAACGAATTCGCTGCGCACCAAGTGCCCTGGTCCTTTGGGTGCAACCAGCAGGGCATCGACACCCTTCGGTGGTTCAACTTGTCCAAAGTGAATGTTGAAGCCGTGTGAACACATCAGCACGTTACCGGGCTTCAGGTGTGGGCGAATGCTTTCCCGGAAAATGTCACCCTGCACTTCGTCAGGCAGGAGGATATTAACAACATGTGCTTGTTTGACAGCCTCATCGACGGGCATGGGTTTGAACTTGTGGCTGACTGCCAAATCATAGTTCGGACTCCCTTCACGCTGCCCAATGATCACCGTGCAACCGCTATCGCGTAGATTCTGGGCTTGTGCGTGTCCCTGGGATCCGTAGCCAAGAATCGCGATTGTCTTGTCTTTCAAATGCGATAGGTCAGCGTCATTGTCGTAATAAATCTTCGCGGTCATGTTGTTCTCTGTAGGATTTCGAAAGGTTTTTTGGGTACTGGGTACCGGGCGGATTAACCAGCAGCCGGCCTCGACCAACTGCCTGCGTTTACGATACGGCTTGTTTCACTTTTCCAGGATGTCCAGATCAAGAATTTTCGACCGACATCAGTTCATCGACGTGCGCTTGGCTTTGACCGGCCCGCACCAAAGCCACGCGACCAGTACGCACCAGCTCGGTAATACCGTACGGGCGCATTCGTTCGATAAACGCCTCGATCTTGTTTTCGCGGCCTGAGAGTTCGATCATCAATTCTTCGGCACCCACATCAACGATTTTCGCGCGAAAGATTTCGACCAGCTCGCGCACCTCAGTACGTGGTCCGCCCGGCGCAGCCTTGACCTTGAGGAGCATTAAGTCCCGTTCGACAAAGTCTTGCGAGCTAATGTCGTGAACTTGAACAACCGTGACAATTTTCTCAAGTTGCTTGCGGACTTGCTCGAGGACTCGGTCATCGCCCACGACGACAAACGTCATTCGCGATAACTCTGGGTTTTCGGTAGCACCCACGGCCAACGAGTCAATGTTGTAGCCGCGACTGGCCAGCATGCCGGAAATGTGAGCCAAAACGCCGGGAACGTTTTGAACTAAGGCGGAAATCAAGTGCCGCATGAGGAACCTTTCTCTGGAAATGAATGGAGCATCTTACTTTGCATTTCCATTTCTCTCAAGGATGCCGCGGAGGAGTCTTAGAGCCTGTCCGAAAAGGGGTCTGACCCTTTGGAGGCGATTCGATTTCATTGGTTTTTTCTGCTCGCCGGAGAGGGTCAGACCCCTTTTCGGAAAGGTTCTTAGCGGGTCGGTCGGCTCAAGAAATAAGCCCCTGACCGGAAAACAGAAAGGGCTGCGGGAAATGGAATTTCCGCAGCCCACTCAATATATCGAGGCGCACGCCTCGTGGCTCAAGCGATTCCTCTAGTTCCACCACCAATGATCACTCTGGCCCGCCTTTTGGCGTACCAGCGTCACCGATTCGTTGGCTTTGGTCTGTTCGCTGACGATGCGCCAAGGATTGATTTCGACACCGCCACTGGCGGAAACGGTCCAGCCGGCTCGCCCACGCACAAAACTGCATTGGGGTGGAACCGATTTCGGCGTGTGCCAAACCGGAGTTTGCAGCTTGCCAGAGTCTTGACTGAGTAGTGCAAGATCCAAACCGGCGGTTTTCTCCATGTCGTGGGCGGCTATTAACGTGGCGATAACGTTTAAGTCCATGACGTTGCGCAAATCGCCAAACGCCGCGTTATGGCTACACAATTCATCGTATTTGCGGGTGAATTGATCGGCCCATTTCTGTGCCAACTTGTTTTTCCGGGCGGCACTCGAACGAGCTCCTTGCGAGTCTACGTATTCTTCTTCGGTTAGCGCTTTGACCCCTTGGCCAGTCAATTGCCAAGCCATCCCATCTTCACTACGCAAAATGGCGTCGTAGTCGCAGGCCATCCACCAGCGTGGCTGTGTTCCACCACCCGCTGCGCTATCACGAATCATCTCCATGTAACTCGGAAGACCAACCACTGGGGACGTTTCCAAGTTCATCGCCAAGCATTTCATGCGAAAATCAGCGGCAACCAATGTTTGGGCCATGCGCGTGGTGGTCGCAACCGTCGTAAGCGTTACCAACTGAGGGCCAAAGGCTTGCTTCATCTGCGTCTCAGCCACGGCTGGATCGAAGCCCACATCAGAGCGAAACTGGCTCAAAACCTTACGCAAGCGGAGCTCGCCGTCGGCGGTTGGATCGATCGAAACCGTGATGGCCTGCCGGCGACTCGCCTGCACGGATCGCAACGCGGTTAAGAGGTCTTCGAGCTGTAGTACAGGCCGTCCCGTGGTTTTTCCAACCACCGTAGCGTCATCGCGTACTTTCCAGCCTTCGGCCGGGCCCGCCAGTACAATGTCTTGGCGATCAGGGTAGATAAGCAGATATTCCACACGCTGCAAGCCGGCCAAATAGCGCACTTCGTCCGCAAGTGTCTCGCCTGCGGCAATAGCCCGAGCAATCTCGGCTTGCAACTTGGCAAGCGACACCATCCGCAATTTCACGGAGTCGGCGATAGGTCCCTGCGGTTGGATCACTTGATTGCGCAATTCGCGCAACACGCCGGTCCGATCTTGTTCGGTCGCGGACTGAACCACGCCGTCGGCATCCACGCTCACGCCCCCCACAACGCCACGGAATAAACCGGTGCCGAATTGCGCATGAGCTACTGAATTTGTTACCATGCAACCGAACAGGGCGATTGCGAGTGAGAATCGGGACGCGAGTCCCAAACGATGCGAAAAGTGACCGACAATCATTCTCTGACTCCGGAGAAGATCTAACTATAACCCTGAGGCCGTTCCACAGCCCTTAGGCCAAACCGAGGCTAGCAGGCAGAATAGACAGTCTTGAGAATACTCACCCCATGTCATTTATGCAACAAAGTTCTTCACAACATGCTTATCTGATTGTCCGACACGGTCACCGCTGGACTGACGTTTTGAAACTGGTCGCAGGCCAAAAAGTGATTGTTGGACGAAGCTCCGACAACCAAATTGTCGTACGCGACGAGCGGGTAAGTCGCCGACACGCTGAATTAGCCCCCAAAACGGAGGGCTGGTACGTTCGAGATCTCGGCTCACGAAATGGAACAAAAGTCGATAACGCGGTCATCTCCGGCGAACATCTACTCCAGGAAGGTGAAACGGTTACCGTTGCCGACTGCGACATGTTGTTTGTAACCCGACTGTCGGAGGCGTTTTCATCCGTCGCTCCGCTACCAGCAGGGCAGTCTACCGACCAAATCACTCTGGACGGTCTGGAACGGCCAACCATTACGCACCGTCAGACGAATTCGCAGTGGTCCTCCTCGGTAACCGCCGCTTCCCAAGAGGATCCGGCAACCTTCTTTTATCGCCTCGTCTTCGAACTGGTCAAATGCGAGTCGGCCGAGGCTGTGGCACAAATCGCGCTCGACCGCCTGCTGGAACGTCTGGGGCTATCTAGTGGCGGCGTGGTGATGCTGAGCGCTACCACTCTGGCCCTCGCAACCGACCAGGCCCTCGCAATCGACCAGGCGCCAGCGCTGGCTGTACTAGCCACCAAGCAACCTGCCGGGCAAGCATATCACCGAGTCAGTGATTTTCTGGTCAAGACGGTCGCTCAAGAACGTCAAGCCATTTTGGCGCGAAACATTCGTCACGATGTACAACTGTCGTTGGCTCGCGAGTCGGGCCAACGCGAAGCGGTCAGCATGCTGTGCGCGCCGCTACGCGATGGTGAAACAGTCATCGGTATGTTGCACATTTATTCCTCTGGCGTTGAACGTTCCCTAACCGACCGTGACTTGGAACTCGCGGTTGGCGTGGCTGATAACTTGGCTATCGCGCTCATCCGCCAACGTGCCAACGAACACGTGACGCGGTCCTTAGCGAAAACCCGTCGTCAGATCGACGAATTGCAAGCACAGCTCGAAATCTCGCGCGAAATGGTTGGCCAAAGTGCGGCACTCGAAAAAGTTCGCACCGCCATCGGACGAGCAGCCCCAACCAGCGCGACAGTGTTGGTGCGTGGCGAAAGCGGTGTAGGGAAAGAATTGGTAGCACGCGCGATTCACGCCGCCAGCCCGCGACGCGACGCTCCGCTAGTGTGTCTCAACTGCGCTGCACTGGCTCCCACCTTGCTCGAAAGTGAATTGTTCGGCCACGAAAAGGGGGCCTTCACCGGTGCAACAGAGCGCAAGGCAGGCAAGTTCGAAGCAGCAGATGGCGGGACGCTGCTGTTGGATGAAATTGGCGAGATGAGCCCCGATCTGCAAGCCAAATTTTTGCGGGTGTTGGAGGGACAACCCTTCGAACGACTCGGCGGAAACCGTTCGCTAAAGACCGATGTCCGTGTCATTGCCGCGACCAATCGCAACCTTGAAGAAGCGGTGGCAGCCAAGCAGTTTCGGGCTGATTTGTATTATCGCCTCAGAGTGATTGAAATCGATATACCAGCCCTGCGTGAACGGATGGAAGATCTCCCCTTACTGGCCGAGCATTTCTTTCAGGTCCTGCGACATCATGCCGGTCGACGGTTGGACGGGATCACTCCCCAATCGCTCGAATTGCTCAGCCGCCACAATTGGCCAGGTAATATCCGTGAACTGCGCAATGTGATTGAACGCGCTATTGTGCTCGGCTCCAGCAGCGTTCTGGACGTAGAGGATTTTTCGATTTCGAATCTCGGCACAAGTATGGCTGATACCGACTCAACCCCAGCATCTTCCGACGCGGTGCCGTACCAGCCACGTACCTTGGAAGAGCTCGAAAAGGAAACCATTTTCGCCACGCTGAAGTATGTTGAGGGAAATAAAACCAAAGCGGCTCAAATCCTGGGTATCGAACGTTCGACGCTCGACCGTAAATTAAAGCGTTACTGAGCGTTCAAGACCGCAGCCAGCGGTCTGAACGGGTTAACCCGCGTCGTCAGTTCATCCAATATTTCTACCGCGCGGACGCCGGGCGAATAGGAACAAACATTGATGGCGGCGCGATGACCGGGCAGTAAACTGCCGTAGTCGTGATCGATGCCCAGCGATGTGGCTGCCGCCGTAGTGACGGCTCCGAATAACCAGGCGGGCGACAGCCAATGATGCTCCTCCCGGGCTGCGTTGACTTCGCTCCACAAACTAAGATCGGGGTTGCTGGCGCGTGAGTCGGTCGCCAGCACTACGTTGACGCCCGCTGCCAGCAACTCTCGTAGCGGATAGGTGGAATGACCAAAATGCCGGTGGGTACGCGGACAATAGACTACCGACATCCCGGCCGCGCTCGCCACCCGCTCCATTTCAGGGGCCTGCAAATAGTTGCCATGAATGAGCAAGGCGCGAGTCCGGGTAGTCAACCAATCGATCACGTCCAGGATGCTGGGGCGCGGTGCCGTGAGGGGCACACCCAAAGCTTCAAAAGCACTTCGAAACGGGCCCGAACCTTGCTCCAGCCAAGCCCGCTCTTCTCGACTTTCCGCTACATGCATGGCCGTCAACCGACGCTGTACTGGCTGGGATGCCAAAGCTATCCGCAGTCGGTTGAAGTCGAGTGAGTAGGGGGAGTGAGGAGACAGTCCGGTTCCCAAACACGTTTGACCGATCAACTCATCTGTGGCTGTCGCTGGCGCTGAAGCTATTTCGCTCGTTACCTGCAAAGCCCAGTTGGCGGATTCGTCGCAGCGGGCTGCGTCCAACCCAAGGATCTCCGCCAATGCAATCACTTGGGGGAAACCCAGCAAGTGTTTGGCAATCGCAAAACTTGCAGACACTGGATTAGAATTCAGCTCGCTAGCGGAATTCGGCTCGCCGAGGGTATTCAGCTTCGGTGGACTCGTTAGGTAGTGCGGCAGCCAAGGGCGAGTGACGATATCGGCAACGACCGCTGAGCCTGTCCGCCAGGCTTCTGCCAGTCCCAAGCGAATACTGGAAGCACGCCCACGCTCGAATTCCGCTTCATCGGCGGCTTGCGCAACCAAGTGACGCCGACGTTCAACGACACTGCGAATCCACTGGGGAAACGACTCACCAGCCGGCAGCGGCGCTGGCAGATCACTAAATTCGAGGTGCGTATGCGCGTTGAGCAGGGCAGGGGAGAGGATCTTACCGGGCAGCTCGATGTCAGCCTTGTCAGCCTGCCGCCGGGTGCATTCCACAATCCGGCCGTGGCGCAGCACGATTTGGCCAGGGACATGGATGAGCTGCGGTGTGACGATCACGGCGTCTGCCTGAATTCGAATCGATTCCATAGTTCTCCTGGTCGCACATCTTTCTACTCGTCACCCGGCGGATTACTCTTACGAGCACTCACCAACCTGAGTCTTAACATTCCGAGCTTAACACTCGCCACCCTTTTTAGCACTCCATGGAGAATCGTCCCATGCTCAATCGACTTTGGCTCAGCCTACTCCTGCTTTGCCCTATCGGCTGGACATCCTGCGTGGCGGCCGAGCCAATTGGGGAATTGGGCCCAGTTGGTGAAGTCGTTAAAATCCGTGGCGACTTCAAGTTCACGGAGGGACCTACCAAAACGCCGGACGGTTCATTGTATTTCACGGACATTCCGGCGGAATCGATCTACAAATTAGGGGCAAGCGGCGAGCCCGAGTTGTTTCTCAAGCCATCTGGTTCTGCCAATGGGCTAATGTACGGAGGACAAAATCAACTGCTAGCCTGCCAAATGGATGGCCAATTGGTTTCGATTGACTTGACGACCAAGCAAGTGACCGTGCTGGCGGACAAATACAAGGATAAACGCTTTAACGCGTGCAACGATTTGGTGATTGACAAACAAGGAGGGATCTATTTTACCGACCCGCGCTTCAAAGCACCTGAGCCCTGGCCGCAGGGTACCGAGGCTTTTTATTATCGCGCCGCCGATGGCCAGGTGACCCGCTTAGGGGATGACTTATCGGCCCCCAACGGCATTATGCTCGCACCGGACGAAAAAACACTCTATGTGGTGCCGTCCATGCAACGCCAAGTGATGGCTTACGCGATCACCGAGCCCGGCAAGCTGGGAGAACGCAAAATCCTCGGCGAATTGAAGCAAACGGGCGCGAATACAACCCAAGGTGGTGACGGCTTGACTATCGACACGCTCGGCAATCTTTACATTACTTCGGCCCTGGGAATCCAAGTTTTCTCGCCAAACGGAAAGCTGCTAGGTATTATTGAAGTCCCAGAGCAACCAGCCAACGTGACTTTTGGTGGCCCCGAAAACAAAACGCTGTTCATCACGGCCCGCACCGGCCTTTACCGCTGCGAGATGAAAGTGGCTGGGCACCAGTTCCGCACTGAATAAGAATAAATAGAGAACTGCACGTACGGGCTAAACTCCCGACGAGTTCCACTACCTTGAAAACTCCTCCAACACCCTGCCGACTCGTACCTATGATAAAACTCAACTATTCCTTCGTCGCGTTTTTAATGCTTAGCTGTGCAACATTTGCCTGGGCTGGTGACGCGGCCGTAACGGACTTGGATAAAGTCGACGCGGCCTACCAATACTTGGGAGAGTACCTGGGTGATTGGCAGGGCGAGCCAGTAGGAGTTCAAGTCTCGTCCCACAAAGGAGACATTCCGTTTTACGCCAAGTTATTTCCAGGAGGACTACCGGGAGCAGGTTGGAACGGCACTCAACCGCGTCTGTTCCAAGGAAGTTTGGCGGGTAGCCAATTACGCTTGATGGAAGCGGGAGGCTCAGCGCAGTTGGATGTTAATTCAGCTGCGGTAACTTTGGCCGACGCCGACTCTCGGGCTGAGTTTCATAAGGTCCTGCGACGAAGTGTGACACTTGGGCTCGCACCACCACCTGGCGCCACAGTGCTCTTTGATGGTGCGGATGTATCGCGATTCAAAGGCGCCAAGATCACTGCGGATGGGTTGCTGGCGGCCGGTGCGGAGACGAACGATCCCATTGGCTCCTGCCGCATCCACCTTGAGTTTCGCACTCCTTATATGCCGACCAGCGAAGATCAAAAACGAGGCAACAGTGGTGTCTACATCCAACGCCGCTACGAAGTTCAGATCCTCGAATCGTTTGGTCAAGATTGTGTCTTCAACGGTTGCGGAGCCCTCTATCGACAACGGAAACCCAATTTCAACATGTCTTTGCCGCCCCTGGTTTGGCAAACCTACGACATCTTCTTCAGGGCGGCGCGATTCAACGACGCGGGAGATCGCGTCACTCCGGCTCAAATAAGTGTTATTCACAACGGGGTCCCAGTCCACTATCAGACGGCGATTGCGGCCAAGACGGGTGCGGGTAAGCCGGAAGGACCAGAACCACTCCCGCTACTGCTGCAGGATCACAGTGATCCTATCGTGTACCGCAATGTCTGGTTACTACCGATCGCCGATGGGTCACTGTCTCAGGTCAATAAATCGAACGGTCCTTAGTGCTAGTTTCGCACTTTTTGGACTGCTGCGACTCGTCGCAGCGTTCATTTTCAAGCGTGTGCAGCACCCGTGTGTGAATTGAATTACACCGCAGCGGTCGCGACTTTGCGCGAAAACAGCCAAACGGTTCTGGACGTTGAGGGGAAGCCAAAGCGGTGATTAATCACCGCACTCCCAAAGTGCAAAACCGGACGGCGCGCGCCGATTCCGCTACAAAGCAGGCAGCCAGTTTCGCACTTTTTGGAGTGCTGCGACTCGTCGCAGCTTTCATTTTCGAGCGTGTGCAGCACCCGTGTGTGAATTTTGTGACACCCCTGCGGCCGCGAATTTGCGCGAAAACAACCAAGCGGTTCTGGACGTTGAAGGGAAGCCAAAGCGGTGATGAATCACCGCACTCCCAAAGTGCAAAACCGGACGGCTTGCGCCGATTCCGCTAAAAGACAGGCAGTTCATCGAACGGTATCGGCGTTAGTGCTGTTGTAAGCCAACTGCCTAATCCGATGACGCCCGCGGATCGCGGCGGAACATCTATGTGTGGAGCGGGTTACAATGACGATCACACCTCATCTATCTGCGGAGAAACTGCCATGTCTCATCGGTCGGAACGAATCGTTCAGGAATACCTAAATAGTTGGCCTCAAGCTGCACTGGGGAGTCATTCGCGGCGGCAATTCGCGAAGTATGCGTCGTTTGCGGCAGCCATGCTCGCAACCCCTGGTGCTTTCGCAGATGAATTGATGAAGACCCCCGGTATGACCGAAGGGCCGTTTTATCCCGACAAACTGCCGCTGGATACCGACAATGATCTGTTGGTTATCAATCAGACGATCACACCCGCTATCGGCGAGATCACGCACCTCAGCGGTCGCGTACTGAACGAACAAGGCGATCCCATCCGCAACGCGTTTGTCGAAATCTGGCAGGTTGATACCCACGGCGCTTACCTCCATAGTGGTACCAGCAATCGCGACAAACGCGACGCTAATTTCCAAGGTTATGGACGCTTTCTGACCGACACGAAGGGGCAAT
>JBBQRC010000107.1:0-10411 GCA_038215215.1 Pirellulales bacterium | reverse complement strand
GGCAAGCCAGAGTCGGGTAAGGAAGAGAATGGCGATAAAGATGCTGCTGGGAAAGATTCAGAAAAAGAATCCGGTTCAGCGGAGTCGGATAAGAAACCGGCTGCAGATCCCAAGGACAAAGGAAAGCCCCAAGGGGAATCGAGCGATTCGCAGTCCAAGCCAGGCGAGGCCAGCGAATCGCCCCCCTCGCCCGGAGAACAAAAACCCGGAGAACAAAAACCCGGACAGCCGCCGTCCGGAAAGCAAAAATCTGGAGAACAGAAATCTGGAGAACAGAAATCTGGAGAACAGCAGTCCGGGGAGCAACCATCGGGTCAGTCGCCGTCAAGCCAACAGCCGCCTGAATCCAAGGACCCCGCCGAACGCGCCAAGCAGCGAATTGAACAAGCTCAGAAGAAAATGCAGGAAGCGCAGCAGGCTCTCGAGGATGCTCAGCGTAAGGGGGCTGTCGAAAAACAGCGCGAGGCCGAAGAAGAACTGCGGGCCGCTATCGAAGAACTCGAAGAGATCCTGCGACAACTCCGCGAAGAGGAGATTGAGCGCAGTCTGGCGTCGCTCGAAACTCGGCTACGACGAATGCTGGAAATGCAAACCAAAGTGCTGGATGAAACCAATCGTTTGCAGGAGATCACGGGCGATCAAGCCACTCGCCAAATCGAAATTCGCGCCAGTAATTTAGCGTTGGAAGAACGAAAGATACTGGCTGAGGGCGAACGCGCCTTTTTGCTGCTGCGCGAAGAGGGCTCCAGCGCTGCCTTTCCTGAAGCGATCGAGCAAGTCAACGTGGATATCAGCAATGTGGCTGAGCGTCTCGCGAAAGCTGACATAGGTAAATTGACGATCACCATTGAACAAGAAATTGTCAGCTCTCTGGAGGAGATGGTCGCGGCTCTTGCCCAGATCCAAAAAGAGAAAAAGGAAAAGAAGCAGCAACAACAGGGGCAACCACAACAAGGTGAACCTGGGGACCAGCCACTGGTCGACAAACTGGCTGAGCTGCGTTTGATTCGCACTTTGCAAATACGCATCAACAAGCGCACCGACGCACTCTCCCAGATGCTCGAAGATCCAGCCGATGCTGTCGGTCAAGTGAAGGAAGCGGATATACTCGGTGAGGTCAAAGGGCTGGCGGAGCGACAGGCGAATATCCAGCAAGTGACGCGTGACATCGTTGTCGGTGCTGATCAGTAGCTGTCAGCTCGCATGGATAAACTTGTTCGCTGCATCCGCACGGTTGTTGAGACACCTGTCTTGCTTTATGCTTGGGCGAAACGTCTCGATCCATTAAGCCGACCTCTTTGAAAGATTTTCTGACATGCCGAAGCTGACCGTTGAAGGTGCAGGAGAATTTGAAGTCCCCGCGGGCAAACGACTTGTGCTGGCACTGACTGACGAAGCGGGCATTGACCAGTTGCACGCCTGCGGTGGCAATGCCCGCTGCACGACCTGCCGAGTCGAATTCATGGATGGCGAACCCGCCGATATGCGTCCGGCCGAAAAAGCCTGCTTGGAAGCCAGAGGACTCAACGGTGTCCGTTTAAGTTGCCAAATTCTTTGCGAACACGACATGTCGGTTCGCGCGATTAGCCGTTTTGCGGGGAGCGGACGAAAAGATGCGGGCAGCCCCGTTTCGCCCGAATTTAGCTGAGCTGCCGGTTGTGCCGCGTGCTACTCGGCCGTACAACCGCGCCGTACAACCGCGCCGTACAACCGCACGCGCTGCTCACTAGGCCGCCACGAGTGACCATGCGTTAATCGGGCGATCTGGGTACCGCTTTGCCTACTCTCATCGTCTGTTCAGTTTTCTTGGCAAAGCGTTTCACTGCTTGTGAAAACGTTTTCCAGCTCGCGGAGTCCTCACCCAATTGCTCGGTGATGTTCGCCCATGAGAGTCCGCCAGCATTCCACAGTTCCATCGCTTGCTGATATTTTACGTCCGCGGCGTCGGCAATGACCTGAGTTGCGTCGGAAGTGGCTAGAGCTGCATCGGAAGTGGCCAGAACGGTGTCGCTAGGTGGTGCCTGCTGCGCAATTGCAATCGGCGTCTCTTCGGCCACCCGTCGAGTTTCCGTGGCGGCAGGTCTTTCGATGGAGGTTGGCGGTGGAGCAACGGGCGGTTGCAAGCGGTCGCAGAGCTTGAGGAGTTCGTCGGCGGCGTTCTGATTGAATTCTGGTTTTTGCTGGTACGCAGTGCGGGCAAAGTGTCCCAAAATGTTACTGATGATGTTCTTGCGTGCTTGATCGAGTTCCCTGTTGAACCATTGCATCAAGGGGCCCCCCTTCCCCGGTTGACTTTGCAATCGACGATAGGCTTCGCAACTAGTCACCTTGCCACCCACCGGTAGCTCACGCAATTCGGCAGCCAACTGGCGGACCGTGCTTAGGATTTCATCTTCGTTCATCGAAACCTCATGATGGAGTGGTAGGCAAACAAGCCGCGGAAGCTGGTGGAGCGATTCAATTCAAGGCATTCTTTACACAATCCAATGCACGCATTTGTGCTAGGCCACTAGCGGGCCGCTCTCAACATTGGACACCGACCCATGAAGCCACAAGAATGCGAGCCCGGCGGCCAATACGCTTCTTTACGGAAGCGAAAGAGCTAGTGGAGAGTCAATCCGTAATCCAGGGCTGGCGAAACTCGTCAAGAGTTGCAACTTGTCCAAAGATTAGCCAAAACTTTGGCAACGTCCGCAATCGTCGGCAGCCAAATTTTAGAGCTTGACGCCCCGCTCAAGATCCGCGGTGCATATCCACGTGGTCGCGGAAACCCGTTCGACCGGTTGATTCCGAAAGCTCCGAAGGAGCTGGGTGGTTACTCCGGAATTGTAACGCGTTTGCGACTATGCGTGTGGGCAAAACTAAATAAACCTGAGGAAATCGCGCGGATGGACTTTGTTCTGCCTTTTTTGCCGCGAACAGCATGTTTGCCCGAATGATGGCCAAGTTACCCAGCCAAGCCAGTCTTCAGAATGTTTAGCTACCCCGCATGGATTCGAACCATGAATGAAAGATCCAAAATCTTTAGTGTTACCATTACACCACGGGGTAGTGTGTGACCTCACCTCTAACGGACCGCTGCGCGGACGAACTTTTAACAAGCATTCCAACAGCCTGCAAGACCAATCGAAAAGCCGATCCGCTAAATGCCCTTGCGGCCCCATTGTTCAAGCAACGGGGCCCTGTCGAACAACCAGCGCGACCGCAACGATCACGTAGTTCAGAGAATTTAGCGTGAATGCTCGGAATTGACAACCGCGAATGCGAGCCGTTGCAGCTCAACTGCTAAATCTACGTCGACGGTCGCCAACTGTTGAGAAATAGACAGGCAAACAGGCGCAAAGTTCAGGATACCGGCGATTCCCAATTCCGCTAGCCGGGACGCGATAGCCTGCGCCTCGCCGGCCGGAACCGCTAGAATCGCCATGCGTACGTCCAGTTGGGGGAGAATGCGACCAATTTCCGCAACATTATAGACCGGAATGCCATTCACATCGTGTCCAACTTTGCTTGGATCCGTCTCAAAAATTGCGCGCAGCACAAATCCTTGCTCGTTAAAGCCACGATAACGGACTAGAGCATTCCCAAGATTGCCAAGTCCAACGAGCACGGTCCCCCACTGCCCATCGGTCCCCAATGCTCTGCGCAGCGCGGCCACCAGTCCCGGAACGTTGTACCCTACTCCCCGTTTGCCAAATTGGCCAAACAGTGCCAAGTCGCGACGAATCTGAGAATCGCTTAATCCCAGACGGTGGCCGAGAGCGTTGCTCTTGATCGTTTCAACCCCGGTGCGAGAGAAATATTGCAACTCCCTGAGGTAAAGTCCAAGGCGGCTGGCGGTCGCGGGCGGAATTGCCCCAGACTTGACCGTCGGAACTGGCTCAGATTCTTGTAATAATTTATCGCTAATTTCCACCACGCGCTCCCCCTCAAAGTGACTGCCAGCCACTCTACCAAGAAAGCGAGCGTCGAGATAGGATTTTTTCCGACGTAGATTAGCTCAGATCAGCAAGAAAGGGACGTCGCTACTGCCATCGCCATCCCGTCGTTCCCATTCGCGGCGAATTTCGCGCAATCCATAGGCGCACATTTCAAACTGAGCGCTCAATCGTTCCAGCAAATCACTGGACGCCAAGCTCCGTTCGCAACGAATAGAACTAGCGATGTGGTACGCGCGTTTACCTTGAGCGCAATAGCAAATGAATTGGTCTTTGGTATCGGACGACCGCATCTCGCGGAGCGCTTCGGGATATACTCCGGTCCAAAAGAGTGTGTAATCTCCGATGTGTCGATGTACCTCGCGCCGGGCCTCCCCAAGGCGTTTTTCAGCTTCGGCCACCATCACGACCACTTCGGCAGCCGGTTTGCCATCAATCTGCCGCACTCGCTCCATCGCGTCCACACGCGAGAAGCGTACAAGCAGCGCGCTAATGTAGTCAACGATTTCTGTATCGACTACTCCGAGCTGTGAATGAAAAACGTGTTCGCTCAGACCGGTAAAGAAGCGGTCGAGCGTAGAAGCTGCATCACCTGACATCATGGCAATCCTCCCTCTGTAATGAGTTGATTACCCTACCTATATCCACATTAATTATACGCCGCCGATCTTGTCAAGAGAAATTTTAATCTGGCCGAATTTTGACACGGGCGGACTCGAGCGGATCGCGACCCGCCACTTGGAAATTTGCCAATGCACCCACTGCCCAGCTTGTCGCCATCATCGAAATGAATTGGTCTTGGCCGTGAGGATCACCATTATCAAAATAGACTTGAACCGGCTTGGACCGCGTGACGACATGCCAGGAGCCATCTGCCTGCTGGGACTGCAATAAGAAATCGATTCCTTTTTTGAAACTTGCTGTTTGGTGGATGTTCGGGACTTGATCACGTTCGGTCTGCGCAAGCATCAACAATGCTTGACCCGTTGCGTAAGCATCGCTGGACATGTCCGGCGTCTGCGCCCAACCACCTTCCTCGCGCTGACTGGCTCGCAATTGTGCTTGGCGGCGACTCAATCGATCGCGGTCTGGCTGCGATTCGCAATCCTGTTGCTGACTGGCCTTTTCAGTCAGCAACATGTAATCCAGCCATATTTGCCCAATTGTTTCTTCCTGGTCAAGCGGTATGTCGCGTTTCACGCTCCAATCACGAGCTCGATCGTAAACCGCTTGCAGGCGTTCCTGGTCAACAGTCCGCGGCCCGTAGGCGCGCAATCCATAGACCGCAATCGCGGTTGTCATGGCTCGGGAGGAAGCGGCCGGTGGACGCAAGGATTGAAAATCCCAGCCACCGTCTTCGGCTTGTGATTTCATTAAGTACTCGACCATCGCAGCGATCGTTTCATTCCGCTCCGTACCTGCCAAGTCCAGTGTCCACAGACCGTAAGCGACCGTCAGCGCTCGACCGCCAACTCCAGTCCCTTCGCGCATCGCAGCGCGTTTGCTGGCAAACGCACTCTCGGTGAACGCCGCAATCGATTTCGAAAGCGGTTGCTCATAGAAGTGGGCGGGCAGGGTGTCCAGATCGCGCCGACTGTCTAGCGACAAAGCCATCAACGGCAGCGCTTGATGATGGCAGGAAAAACAATCGCGGTGTTCCGGGTAATTCTTGACGCCGGTGCGCAGCACTTGATAACCCCGTGCGATGGCAGCGTTCAAAGTTACCGGCTGGTTGGCTGGCTCATTGGCCGGCTCTTGAGTGGCCGTCGTGGCCGTCACTGCGTTGGCCGTTTCGCGGTTCGACTCCGGTGGCCCGGCGGATATCCCGGCGGATATCCCGGAACAGCAAACCGTGAGACTGGCCGCCAGCGAGCCAAGTGCAAAGGAATACCTGCGAACCATAAACATGAGCTAGCTCCACGACTGCGATCGACCAGTGTGCAATGTATGCAATGTATCCGATTACGCAGAGTTGGTGCAAACAACGGCCGCAGCCCGCGACCAGGACCGGTACTTCATCACGCTCACGTCATAACATGACCACGAGATTCTGCCAAAGCCACGCTTTCCATTTAGGGTTCGTCGGGCCCGACCAGGATCGTTTGCTCGCGCCGTTCAATGACCAGGCCACTGGTGCTAGAAAGTATCTTTAAGACCTCAGCTAGCGACCGCGGCTCAGGCACACCGAAGGTCAGTAATGAATCTTTTTGCGATTCCGTAATGCGGCGGTCCCATTCAAGTTGCATACCCAGTTGCTTCGACATATCCCCCAAAATTTTGGCCAGCGGCGCGTTGATTTTGGGAATCGAGAATTTTAGTTCTTTTGTTTCGCGTGGCGTAGGACGGTTGGGAGTTAATAATCGCAAATGAAAATCAGTGGGTCCCGTGATGACGGCCAGTCCATTTTGAATCGTGGCTGTGGCACCAGGAAAGTCGCGTCGCGCGTTGACAAATTGCTGAGTCTGTACATCTTTCCTGAGATAATTGGCTTGCCATACCGTGGTTTGGTCAAGTGCTTCGAGGACCATGTTGCCCTCGGTCGCGCGATGCGCCTGCAGCTCGAAGCCAGCGCACAGCAGCGTCAGCTGGGTAGCCAGTGTCGATGTCGGGAGTTGTCCTGCATGCATGAGATCATGTGGCAACTCCGCGACGCAGCTCACCTGCCACTGACTCTGAATTTGTGCCAACAACTCCGTGGGAGTCGTTAGTTCTTCCCACGCTAGCGCTTGCAATTGGGCAGTGCGTGCGGTCTGTGAAATTTCGTCATGCAATCGAATGGCGGCATATTGCACGGCGGCAACTTGATCGGCGGGCCCAACATACAACACGTTTTCGATCAAGCCAGCGTCCGCCTCACCAAGTTTGGCGATTGCCCGCAATCTGGCCAACGCTGAATCATCCCCCGCTGGTTTATGCGACTGGCCGTCATACGAAACGATGCGACTGCGATCCACGCGACGGTCGAGCCACAAGGAGACTTGGTAGGTACGTGCCAGTTCAACGAGGCATCTACCAAGGGGTTGTTGGTCCACCGTCGCGAAAACAGGTTTGCTGAAATCCACTTGTGCTTGCCGCGCACTGGGCAACTCGAGCAGGTTGTAACGAATCTCAAGATTCTGAGCATGCGCTGCAGCCGCACAGTAAATGCATGCCAGCGAGAATATACTTAAAACTGTCCAACAAGCAGGCTGGCCTCGTGCCGGGAAGATAACTTGCATTATTGACACAACTTGGGAAATCAAGGGGTTATATGAGTTGTAGTTTGGGTGACTTACGTAGCTTATAACGAGCTTCCGCACGCCCAATCGATCTGCTCTTGATCCCGCCTGGGCGCAGCCGTTTCCAAAGAATTGCCGTGGGACTGCGTCTGATTATACTGGTCTGGGACGTCTGATTCATTCGCGGATCATCCAGAATTTTCGACACGAGTAAAGCGAAGGGGTTTCCGGTGGAAGAGCGGGCAACACGCCACTCATTATTGCTCCGATTCTACCATTGCTATTTGAGCGATGCGGACACAGCACGATTTATCGCGTCGGTGGCTGGACGGTATTCGCAAGCGACCTTGGAGCGGTTGATTCAGTCCGGTGATGTCTACGCCTGTCGTGCCGCGGCCTTGGCTTTGGGGCTAGTTGGCGATGCGCGTTGTAGCTGGATTCTAGGGCCGTTACTGCGCAGCCAAGATCGCAAATTGCGGTTGGTCGTGGATGACGCACTTCGCGCCATCTGGTCGCGCGAAGGTTCGATCCAGGACCGTCAATTACTGGAACGGATCATGCGGCACAACGAGTGTGCGGAGTTCGACGTCGCTGTCGCAGCCGCATCGCAGAAGATCAATGCCTCGGACAGTTCACCCGAAGTTTACCACCAGCGATCATTGGCCTATTACCAATTGGACTTGTTCGAGCCCGCGATGGAAGATTGCCGTAAAGTGCTCAAACGTAATCCGTACCATTATCAGGCAATGATTGGCTTGGGCCACTGCCACTTGGAACTTGGCGAATTGCTCGAAGCCCTCTTCTGGTTTCGTCAAGCGGTAGATGTCTATCCGGATCTAGAACCGGTGCGCTTGCAAATCCGCCGTCTGGAAAAAGCTATCCAGGAATTGTGACCTGTGCGTTGGCGGAATCGCTACGGCTGCTGCTTAGGCGTCGTCTCAAAACAAGTTACTGCACTCGTTCCCTCGCTTCCGCCCTGCGCAGCAGGAATTGCGGGGGAGAGGGCAGGGTGAGGGGAAATCAAAACGGTAACTTATTTTGGGATGACGCCTTAGCGGCCAACGGCAATAAACCTCGCAGCACCAGATGTGGAACGATTTGGAGCGGCGGGCTTAGATGCTGTGCGATACGCATGCCATCACCACCGCTGAGCACAATCAGCGTGTCGACGCCAAAGCGCTGGCGGTAACGATCGGTCAGATGTTGGGCACCTCCCACTAGTGCGCTAGCCGTGCCGCAGCGCATTGCCTGCTCTGTATTACGGCCTGGCAACTGGGGTAGTTCGGTGATTTCATCCGCATCGATTTGTGGCAACATGTCTGCCGTTTGCCCCAGTAGTCGCAACATCATGGGCACTCCCGGTAAGATGGCTCCACCGCAAAATGTCCGGGGTTCACACACCAAATCGACCGTCAACGCCGAACCCGCTTGCATCACAATCAACGGGCGTTCGGTGAACATCGCCGACGCAGCCGACGCGGCCAGCAAACGATCGATTCCCACCTTGTCGGGTTCGAGCACATCCACTAGCAGCGGCAAGTCATGCCGCGTCACCACGTGCCACTGATCACTCGCGCGCTTGGCCACAAATTCTGCTAGCACAGCCAGGGCATCGCGGCGCACGCTACTGACCAACCAGCAAAACGAAGAACGCAATGCAATTTCATCGAGGAATGTGTTGATGACCTCGAGCCACTCTGTTGAAGTAGGACTGAATCGCGGGCCATCACTGTGCGGGCGGGTGACGAATTGCGCAATTTGCATCTCTGAATCGTGTGTAGTGCTACCTGCCAACCAGGTTATTCGTCGTGACAAGCGGACCGTGTCATGCTGCGGATCGAGCTCCGCGATGCGCAATCCACTGTTGCCAATATCGACTCCCATGGTTCGATATACTTGTGCCATCGCTGCCGTTCTTTCGTGGCCGTTGGCCGTGGTCGAGTAGTGAATCAATTGTAACCGTAGCATGCGGCTCGCGCTTTGTGACTCGCAGGCTTGCAGGGCTCTGTCTGGAGCTGAACTGAGGGACTCTCGAGCCGAATTCAACGAGCCTGCGGATGCAGCTCACGCCACTTTTCCAGTCGCTCGGCGATCCCCGGAATGATGCGGCAAGCGTTCTCGTGATAGAGTTTGGCCAGCACAGTGTCTGGCAGAAAGATTCCGTAAATCCGCCACAGTCCTTGAGGTGGCACCGGTTTCTCCGAATAAGGAAAATACTCGTCGCGCGTCTCTAGGAATCTCCAATACGACTGATAGCGGAGCTCCGGCCAAGGACCATCAGTGCCGAACAGGACGCGATCTTGGTATTGGATCAAAAAATCGCGGGCGGTATACGGTTGTCGTCCGAGCTCGCTGATGCGCGAGGCGATCTCGACCACCAGGTTGGGATACTGTTCGAGCAGCCTAGCCGTTTCCTCCAAATCTTCTCCGTCGTTGCCCAGATGTGCGGCGATGAATTGGGTGTGTGGATGCCGCCCGATTAGACGATTGCGAGCCGCGTGAAGGCTGCCGCGCGAGGGGAACTTGTCCGCGGGGAAGTGCCACTCTGGATGTCGCGAAAGTTCCTCGTAACGTTCGTTTTCAGGTGTGATGGGCTCAAAAAAAGCACTTGGATCTGCCGTGTGCATAATTACTGGTAGCCCCAGATGTCCACAGGCCTCCCAGATAGGATCGAAACGCGGGTCATCGATGGCGATCAAGCTCCCATCCGGATTGCGATACCCCAAGCCAAACTGTTTGAAGACTTTTACTCCGCTAATCCCCATCCGCCGGGCTTCGGTCAGGGCCAAGACGGTGTGATGGGCAAAATCTGGGCGATGGCAGGCCCAGCTAGCTGGAGCCTGATCGCTGCCGGTCCCTTGCCAGTCAATATTGGCAAAAATGGCAAACCGATCGCGGTGCTCGGACCACAAATATTGGATATGTTCCTCCAGCAAGTTACCCAAAGTACCGTCCAAACTGACACTGACAGCGATGTGCTGGCGATCCATCAGGGCGACGAATTCTCGCAACTGCGGTGGATCGTGTCGCAAACGGATTCGAAAATGCGAGTGCACATCGACCACCGGATACTTGGCGTGAATCAACCGTGTCTCGGGCGTTTTTAAGCGTGCCTGAGGTATAAACTCTGACAACTTGAGGTCGACGGCGGACGCGACCGCGCTAGAATGGATGGGCTGAGCTGGGGGCTGCGGATTTCCGACCGCTGGCAACGCGCTTGCTTGAGCCCAAAGTTGCCCGCAACACATCAGACTG
>JBBQRC010000106.1:0-10462 GCA_038215215.1 Pirellulales bacterium | reverse complement strand
ACCAACGAGACGGAGAGCGACCTCAATGTCTTTGAATGCAGGTTGATAGAAGCGTGGCCAGCCAGGTTTAGCCGGTCCTTCCACTGCTGCGCAATCCGCAGGTCTTCGGCCAACAACCATTTTTCGGTCAGCAGATTGTCGTTGCACTGCCTCGCCAGCCATGTCACTGTTGCGTTCATCTGGGTGATCATCCCGATCGAGTTCCAAAAAGGTCATTCCGCAGGGGCAGAATACCCTGCCCTATGACACCTTTGGTCACTAGCCAGCGATTTTCGTCAAGATTTCGCAGATTTTGGCAATGGTGATCCTAGCGACGATTTTGAGCGGCCCTGTTCGACAAACTTCTCGTCGCTTAATCACTGCGCGTAAGAATGCCCGGCGGTTTTCCAAACACGTTTCCACAGCGATGCTCAAGTTTGGCAGGTGGGGCACGCATAAATCGTTCGATTCGCCAGCAGCCAAGACGCGACGAGTGCCTCGCAGGTTGGACACTGATCCTTTTTGTAAACCAGCAGCCTTTCGTCGGCGCGAAGTCGACTTAAGGGTTTACCTCCTTCCTCGCGTGGAGTCGTGATGATACGGTTGTAGCGAACACCAATTTGAAGCAAAGTTTTGGCTAATTGCCAGAGTTCATCGAACTGGCCGCGCTCGATGGAACAACACGCGCGCGACGGATGGAGCTTGAGCAGGAACAGTATTTCTGCGCGATAAATATTACCAATTCCCGCCATGATCGATTGATCTAGCAGCACCGCCCCAAGAGCTCTTTTGCTGCCGCGAATTCGATTCCAAACAAGCTCGCGATCCGCATCTGCACGCAATGGATCTTGTCCCAATCGTGACTTTAATTTTATCAACTGCTGTTCTTCAATGACTTCGCATTGATTGGGACCGTTTAAATCGAGTGTGTGGATAGGGCCCGCCAAGCGAAGTCGAACGGCACCACGCGGCTCGGGTGCAACGCCCTGATGCAGCCTAAATTTTCCGTACAGCCCCAGGTGCACATGTAAACAGCGGTCACGCCCGAAGGAATAAAAAAGATGTTTTCCGTGAGCTTCAATGGAACGAAGTGTCTTGTTGGTGAGTGACTCCGCCCCTTCGGCAAAGCGTCCTTGGGGCGACGACACAACCAGACGTTGACCAACAAACCGTTGGGTTTGGTCTCTGGCTAATCGATGAATTGTGTGGCCTTCTGGCATGGTCTTGCTGGCATGAGGGAGTGAAGAAAAAAAGTCGTGGTGAGTTTGGTGAGTTGTGCCCTCAATTTTAAGGCTAAGCCAAGTGGTCCGCCTGGGGTTGAGTGCTTGTTTTGGGATTAGACGTCGCTCAGTCTGTCAGCGGATGAGATTTGAGATTTGAGTCGTTGGCTGAGGGTTGCTAGAAACCGCGGCTAACGCCGTACGGCTAATGGGGAAGGGAAACCGCGGCTAACGCCGTGCGGCTAAGAGTATGTGTTTGGGGATGCGGCGTCTGGGAAGCTGCGACGGAATGGAAGTGACCAGTGCTGAATCGTGGTGACTGGTGCTGATTTGAAAACGCGGCGACTGCGGTTAGACTACAGGTCTTCGTCGTCGTTAGCGTCGGCTGCGACTACCGTCTTCCCACCTACTGCAATGAAACACCCCGCTATGAAACACCTCCTATCCATTTCGCTGACCATGTGCCTGGCGCTCGTCACGGCCAATGCCGCGGATGCACAGAACAGTAATAACCCCGACCGTCAGGTGCAACCCGGTGTGCCGCAAGGGACACTCACGACGGGTGTATTCGCCGATAGCCAACTCTTTCCAGGGACACGACGTGACTATAGCGTCTACGTACCAGCGCAGTATGCGGCCGATAAACCGGCGGCGCTGATGGTATTCATGGACGGTAGTGGTTACTCCAAAGCGGACGGCGCGTTTCGGGTGCCGACCGTGTTCGACAATCTGATTCACCAACAGGCAATGCCAGTGACGATTGCCGTGTTCGTGAACCCCGGTACCATTCCTGCCACCAAACCGGACGGCAAAGATCGCAGCAATCGTTCGTTCGAATACGATTCGATGGGTGATCGCTACGCACGTTTTTTAGTGGAGGAATTTCTGCCGGTTGCACTCAAGGGGCTGAACGTTTCCCAGGAGCCGAAACAGCGAGGGGTGAGTGGCATTTCCTCGGGAGGTATCTGTGCCTTCACCGTGGCTTGGGAAAGACCGGATCAGTTTGGCAAAGTGCTCAGTCACATCGGTAGCTTTACGAATTGCCGAGGTGGTTGGGCCTATCCAGGTTTGGTTCGCAAAACGAAGGACAAGCCCAAAGACATTAAGGTTTACCTGCAAGAGGGAAAAGATGATCTGAACAATCTGCATGGTAACTGGCCTTTGGCGAATGAGGATCTGTCGGCCGCGTTGAGCTTTGCGGGATACCAGCATCGCTTTGAGATGACCGACGGTGGCCACAGTGGCAATTGGGGTGGCGAGCGATTAGCGGACGCACTGCGCTGGTTATGGTCGGAGAATGCCGAGTCGACAGTTTCGCAACAAGTTCAGACTTCACCGGCGTGGGAACCACACGCGGACGCGGTAGCCAGAGATGACGTGCCACATGGCAAAGTGGAAAACATGCCCCCGTGGGAATCGAAAGTGCTGGCAAACACCATTCGCGACTGGTCGATTTACGTCCCGGCGCAATACACGAGTGAAAAGCCCGCTGCGCTGATGGTGTTTCAGGATGGCCAATCCTTTAGTAACGTGAAAGGCCGCTGGAGAGTGCCCGTGGTTTTCGACAATCTGATCGCCCGCGGAGATATGCCGCCAACGATCGCGGTTTTCATCAACCCGGGTCATGACAAGGCCAAGCCGAAGCCAGCCAATGGCAAGCCCTCCAATCGCAGTTTGGAATACGACAGTCTGGGCGATCTGTATGCACGTTTCTTGCTGGAAGAAATCATTCCGGAAGTTGAGAAACGTTACACCTTGTCGCAAGAACCGGAAATGCGGGCGATCAGCGGCTCGAGCTCCGGGGGAATCTGTGCCTTCAACGTCGCCTGGGAACGTCCTGATGCGTTTCGCAAGGTGCTGGTGAACGTGGGTAGCTTTACCAATCTGCGCGGCGGCAATGTGTTTCCGTCACTGGTGCGAAAGACTGAACCCAAGCCGCTCCGCGTGTACATGGCTGATACCAGTGGCGATGTCGACAATGCGTTTGGGAGTTGGGCGTGGTCCAATCGGCTGATGGCCTCCGCGCTGCAGTACATGGGTTATGACGTGCGTTTCGATTGGGCCGAGGGCTACGGTCACAATAGCGATTTTGGTGGCGCGAGATTCCCCGAGGCACTCAAGTGGCTATGGCGCCAGGAAGCACATCGGCCAGTCATCGATACCCAAGGGGATCTCAAAGGAGATTTGACTTTGTTGCGTTTGCTAATGCCAGGCGAGTCGTGGGAAGTGGTGGCAGAGAACTTGGGATTTGCCGACGCACCATGCGCGGACGCAGCGGGCAATTTCTACTTCTCAGACATGCGCGCGCCGGCCGTCTATAAGGTCGACGCTGCAGACGGCTCGCGGACTGAACTGTGCAAAGAATCAGTGAGCGGTTTGAAGTTTGGCCCTGACGGGTTGATGTACGGCTGCCAAGGAGCACAGAACCGCGTCATTTCTCTTGATCCTCAATCAGGGGCCGTGAAAATCGTGGCGACTCAAGTGACGCCCAACGATCTGGCGGTTAGTTCCGATGGTTTCATTTACATTACCGAAACCAAGGATCAGCGCGTGACACGCATCGATCCGAAGAACGGGGAAACGACCGTCGTGGACACGGGAATTACGCGTCCTAACGGCATTGCACTCTCCGCCGATCAAGGCACGCTGGCGGTCTCAGATTCGGGAGGTGAGTTCGCGTGGATGTTCCGAGTGAATGCCGATGGCAAGTTGGACGCCAAGATGCCTACGATGACGCTGCGTTTGGCGATCGATCCGAAGGGAGAATTCAAATTCAACGAGCCTCCGCCTTACCAAATTGCATCCAAAGGGGACGGTATGGCAGTCGATAAATCGGGGCGTTACTACGTCACCTCCGCGGTTGGTGTGCAGGTCTTCGATCCTACTGGGCGCCTCTGCGGCGTGTTACCCAAGCCCAACGAAGCGCAGCCGCTAACGAGTTGCACGTTGGCAGGACCCAATCACCAGTATCTCTACATCACCAATGGCAATACGGTCTACCGCCGCAAGCTGACGGTTGAATAGGCTTTATGCCAGTCGATGTAACCGGCGGGCCAGCCACTCGAGAGAGAGGCTGCCCGCAATCCAGGCCATGAGCCACGCGAGCCAGCGCAATTGGAATACTCGATCGGGAGCACCTGGCAGGTAGGAGACCTGATCCTGTGGGAGAATCGCGGCGATGAGAGCGGGTCGCGGTTGATTGGCGATCTCAACGACACCTGCACTGGCCGGAGCCTCGGGTTCTAGGGCTTTCGCAATACCCGCCCAATATCGACCACCGGTCTCCACCGCCAACTGGGACAGCAGCGCGTCGTTGCGTTCGCTACGCTGCATCTCGATAGCGGGCACTTTGGCCTTGATACTTGTACTGAGAATTTCGTTTGAGGCGATGCCACCCAGTTGCAGTTGGATAACGTATTCGCCAGGTTGCAGCACAGGAAATTGTCCTGTGTAGACTCCTGGTTGGGAACCATCGGCGAATGGTTTGAGTGAGAGTGGCAAATTGCGGCCTTGAGGATCGACCAGCCTGGCCACTACCTCGCTTTGAATGAGCGGTTTGTAACGTTCGTTTTTCAGCACAGCGCGGACGATGACTTGGTCACCCAGAAGCGCTTGCTCGCGATCGACCAGCAGGACACCCCGATCTGAGTCGAGCAATAGCCGCCCCTGCGAAATCCAACGCACGAGTTTGGTGTAATAGCGATCGAAATACTGATCACCCATTTCACGTAGGCGCCACATTTCACCACCGCCTTGAAAGACGACGCGGCCCGCCCCGTAAAATTGACTGGCAAGGTAGATTGGCAATTGACCGTCTATTTTCGAGGTCGGATCAGAAAACAACGCGAGAGCTTTGGCGCCGGGTTTGAGTTCATAAGCGGCGTAGAAACTATAAATCCCCGCAAAGGATTCCCACAATTGTTGGCTGGACGCTGGATCGTCGTTGAGCCACAGGAAGTCGGTCTGCACGCCGTCGGGGGTCAGCGTCAGTGGCCAAGCGTTATCCCCTTCAACGCGACCTGCCGCGAGCAGTCGGCTGCCTCTCTGCTCGAGTAGTACCGGAGAAAGTGAACGCAAGAACGTCGCACGCGTACCACTGGCGGAACGGGCGACCCACTTGGGCATTTCCACTGAGCCGGCGACGATCATTAATCCACCTGCTTGTTCCGCGACCCACTGTTCCATCGCTTCGACGGAATCGTCGGCGACTTTCGTCCAATCGGGATCAAAGGCAAGGATGGCATCGTATTGGGACAAGGCAGCACGATCAGCCGGAAATTCGGTAAGCAGTTTTTGAGACTCCTGCGAAGTTCCTTGGTCGCCGCTTTGCAGCAGTACGTGGGATTCGACGTCACGATCACGATACAACAAGTTCCGTACGAATTGATATTCACGCGCGGGGCCACCTGCAAAGATGAGTACGCGGTTCTTTCTTTCAATCACCTCTACGTTGGCGATTGATGTGTTGTCGCGTTGGTCCGCGTCGTCAGCCAGCGGAATGATCTTGACCAGGTACTGCCACTTTCCGACCGCTTTGGGTTCGAGTTCAAAGCGAGTGGTGACAACGGATTCATTGTCGGGTAGGAAAACCTGTTCCTCGTTCTCGATGGTAAACGTATTGGGGTCCGCACCGTTAGGGCCTGCAAGTACTTGCAAACTGGCGGTCTTGCCGGCAAAACCGCTCGCACCCACAATTGCGGACAAAGAAAATTTATCGCCCGGGTAGAGCCGCTGCGGCACATCGACTTCGAGAACTCGCAGATTGGGTGGGCTACGCTCGGAACCAAGTCCAACGATGTACAGGGGGACGCGGGCGTTCCTGGCACTGGCGATGACACTTTTTGGATCGAGTCCCGCGTTATTGCGACCATCGGTGAGGACCACGATTCCCGCCAGTGGATTGCCTAATTCGCGATCCAAGATCGACTTGATGGCATCGCCTAAACGTGTTTCGATCCCCGAAGGCTGCAACGCGCTGAGCCAATCGTTGGGTATCGCCAATTGTTCTGCCGATTCTGCAGGCTTGTCGCTGGCGACCGGCTCTTCGGACACGACTTGAAGTGGCGGCACATCGGCACCCAGCAAAGAAGCAATGGGGTAGCGAGTGGTTGGAATGATCGCCCAGGCGGTGAGTCCCATGGCGACCATGGCGAGCAGCGATCCGATCAGTAGCAACCAACCACCTTGTGCGGAGCCTTGAGCCAAGACAATTTGCTTGCCCAGAGAAATTAGGATCAAGATCAAAGCGACCGCGCCAACAATGATGGCCGCCAACATTATCTGGCGACCAACGGCCAAGACGTCAGACTGAGTGACATCGCTTTCTATGACGTCTTGAGTCGTTGAACTCTTGGCCATAGCGGCCACTGGGGTGGGGCGGGCGGTTTGGTCAAAGCGATAGACCACAAACTCGTGCAGTCGCGAAAGTTCCTTCAAGAATTCAGATCGACTGAGCCATTGCGCGACTTCTTCTGCGCGTGTATTCTGGCTGGCCACGCCACTGTCCGAGGGCTCTGCGGGCAACGTCATACTCAACGAAGTATCGACGAGGACGGCCACGCGCGAATCGCGCACGACCCGCTGCTCGGTGCGGCGATCGAACTGAAAAAAGTAAAGCAGGATGCCGAGCAGCGCAGCGACTCGTAGCAGCACCAGTGCCCAGCTCAACGATCGCTGTTGTTCCACTGCATCCTTGCGATACCACAGCAGGACGTAAACGAGAACTGCGGAGCAGACGAACGCGATCAGGCCCCAGTGCCACCACTGGTCGAGTTCCTCCAGTCGAGCCCATTGATAACTTACGCGTGTTTGTGCAATGAATGAGTTCAACGGCTGACTCCCGCGGCCAGCCGCTGTGGATGGTAACTGGCCGAGTAAGCCAAGGCTTGTTCGCCGAGCAACAGTAACGCCAGTAAGGCCATGAGCAGCGTGCTATGGGAAGCATCTAAAGCCGATAAACTCGCATTACTAATCGACTCGGCGGTGCGTACTTTGACAGGCAGTTTCTTTTCGAGTTCATTGCCGACCACACGCGTCAGATCCCCTTCGGCGGCAGCCACATTGTGGGCCGCATTCTCCACCAGGTAATCTCCATTGGCAGTCACCATCCAGCTTTCAAAGATGCCGGGACGGAGTAGCGAGTCGGTCAGATCCCGATTGGCCTGATCCAAATCGATGGCCAGCGAGAATTTTGCGACATCCCCGGTCGCATTGGTCTCAACTGAGGGCTGGAGCCTTAAGCGTGTGCCGGAATCTCCCGCAGGAATCAGTAACTCAGCTTGCGGTAAGACCGTTTGTCCTGCGACGACCATTTCAATGGTTGTGCCAACGCTCATACTGGTCGCTTCGTGTCGAAAACTTCCCAAATAGCCCATTGCCCGCAGCGCGAAAACCACGAAGGTCGGATCCTGAGCCCAATTGCTCCAGTTGGATTGCAACCCCGTCAGTAACGTCACGCATCTCCCTTCTCCGATCGTCTTGTCGATGATCAGCGGCCGTTTGTCAGGACCGGTGGCGACAATTTCCGTTCCCTGCGGAGGAAATTGTTTATCCGCAAAAGTCATGAGTTGGCGAATGCGTACGAGAAAAAATGGTGAGCTGGACAGCTTCGTCAGTGGGGCCAGGATTGGATGCTCGCTGGCAACCATTTGTGGTGGCGCATCCCCGATCGGTTGGTCCAATTCGACGATGCCACCGATAGTAGCGGGGAGTAATCCCTGTCCGTCACGGTAGAATTGTTCGTTGAGGGTTGCGACGTTGGAATTGGGGCCGATGCAAATAAAGACGCCACCGCCTGCCGAGCAGAATCTCTCAAGCTTATCGCTGGATTGAACATCCAGTCGCGGCACGTCGAGCAACGCGATCACATTCCACCGTGCGAGCTCTTCTTCGGCGATGTCCCTCAAATAAGATGCGTCCACCGTCTCCATCGTCATGCCGGTTGGCAACTTCGCATCTGGGCTGAGTGCTGTCTTCATGAAAAATGCATTGGACTGGTCGATAGCGCCATCGATGAGCAACACGCGTTGCGATTGCTGAATGTGGATCACGCACCACCGCCGATTATCGGTGCTGAGCGAGTCCTCGGGCAGCGTCACCTCCAGGACGTGACGACCAGGACTTCCAAACAGGACTTGCAGTTGCCGCGTAATAGTTTCTCCTGGCGCAATCTGTTCGATAACCAATGAAGGCAGCTCATCGATGCTCCCTGAGTAGGGCAGATCTGCTTGGGGTTTGGTCTGACCGTCTGGGTAGCTGATGGTACGGACCTTCGCGACCACGTTGCGAACCGCCTGCAGCGACTGATTGCGAACTTGAAAGCGGACGATCAGTGGCACGCCAGCAGCCCAGACTTCTTGTTCCGGTTCGACGAGGGTTACTGAAAGATTGGAACTGGATTCGCGTCCGCAGTCGATTACTTGTACCTTGGCTCCCGCCGTGGTCAGTGGTTGCAATTTAAGCTTGAGGGATTCTGGTTCGCCCCATTCGTTGCGGCGGAGATCGGTCAGCAGGTAGACTTCGGCCTGAGCGCCGCTGTCGTCAGTCAGCATGGGGGTGATCAGTTCGAGGGCGGCGTCTGGTGCCAATTGCAGCGAAGTGGGCTGTGTGGCACCTAGGCGTTCGAGTAAACGGGTGGGGTCGCGCGGTGCCGTTTGCGCTATCAGGTCGGCGGCGGCATCCACACGGGCTTGCCCCTCACTCGCTTGCGCGGCCAGCACAGCGCGACTCCAGCGCACGAGCGTCAGCTGATGCTGCCCCGGTTGCGCGGCAATCGAACGCACCAAGCCATTGAGGGCTTTGAGACCGCGACCATAACAGGTTTCGCCCTGCTCGACCTCCGCCATTGAATAGCTGTCGTCGAGCAACACATAATGATGCGTCGTTTGGCCGCCAAACCAGCTTAACCATTTGGCCGCACTGACCCAGCGTGCCAACATGGCCACGAGCAGAATCATCACCAGGATGCGCGAGGCCAGCAGCAGCCATTGCTTGAGCATTACCCAGCGGCGGTTGCGACGGTAGCTTTCCAGCAAAAAATCCATGGCGGCCCAAGGCTGCTTGCGATGGCGCAGCATATTGATCAAGTGCACCAAGATTGGCACTGCAACCAACAGAAAGCCCCAGGTTAATGGCTGGAAAAGAAACTGCATCGATCAAACGGCCTTAATGATGGGGATCGTAAACACGTCGGGTGACGATTTTCAAAGGGGCGATGCTCATTATTTACGGACGGAATGCATGCGGCTATTGAGGATTTTGGACAGTACCGCATCGGGTGCTTCGCTGGGACGGATCAGCAAGTAATCGCTCTTCGAAGCAGCACAGGCACGACGCACGCGATCCAGGAAACGTTCCAAGGCCTCCATGTAGCCGTCCCGTAATGCACGGGGATTACAGGTCAGCGAATCGGTCGTTTCAAGGCCTTCGAAACGCGTTGGATCGGCAAATGGAAAATCGAGTTCATCGTCATCCAGCACATGCAGGACCATCACGTCGTGACCAGCGCGGCGGAGCGTGTCGATGCCACGGAGCGAGCTTTCTTCGGCCCCCAGCAAGTCGCTGATCAAGACCATCAAACCGCGCTTGGGATACGCCTGGACGACATCCTTAAAGACCGAATCGAGATTCGTTTTGTCAGCGGGTTTGGTGTTCTCAAGCGACGTGAGAATGTCATTCAAGTGGCGCTGGCTGGCCCGTAAGGGAACGCGGGTACGAATCTTGTTGTCGAACAACACGCTGCCGACCGCATCCTGCTGACGCAGCACCAGCATGGCCAAGCAGGCGGCTAAGGTGCAGGCATAGTCGAACTTGGTGAATTCGCCTCTGCCGTAAAGCATGCTGGCGGAGCTATCGACCAGCAAGGTACAGCGGAGGTTCGTATCCTCTTCGTACTGCTTGATCACCAGCTTGTCTTGCCTGGCCCAGACTTTCCAATCGACGTGGCGGACGTCATCGCCGGCGACGTATTGACGATGCTGCACGAACTCGACCGATTGCCCGAAATACGGGCTGCGGTGAGCACCGGAGAGAAAGCCTTCGACAATATGACGGGCTCGCAATTCAAGCCGCGCGACCCGCTTGACTGCCTCAGGAGGCAAAAATCTTCTTGAAGCGGGCATCGCGTGTTAACTCATCCTCAGAAGTTGGTGTTTGTGCCACTAAGCGGTCGATCACATCGTCCGTCGTAATACCATCGCTTTCGGCTGCAAAGGTGACCACCATGCGATGTCGTAAAACCGGCTTGGCGAGCGCTTGAATGTCCT
>JBBQRC010000105.1:0-10465 GCA_038215215.1 Pirellulales bacterium | reverse complement strand
ATCCCAGGTCAGATACCGATCGATGGGGGTACTGTAATTCACCACATGGAGGTTGCTACGCTGATAGTCAATGACACAATCTCCCTTTGCATCGCGCACAAACGCGTTGCGGATGATCCACTCGTTGGGAACCGTCCAACCCAATAGTTCGGTTCCGGAGGGGATGCTACGGATTTGCAACGGAACATGCTCGCCAATGGCTGCTAGCGTCTTACGAACTCCCTCTCCCATAAGCGAACGGTGCCACGGAAACATGCGGGCTGCAAATTGGTACATCCGCAGGCCAGCATCGGCTGAATTGGAATCGAAATGGGGCTCAGGCATGATGACAAGTTGATTATCAGATTGAATGCTTACGACCTCAGGTGCTGTGCGTTGGAAAGTTATATCGACGGTAGACCCCTTGCGACGGCGGGCCAACGAGAAAGCGATGAACGTCCGACTCAAGCGCTTGACGATACACGGGCAAGGCCTCATCGAGCGCGCTTAAGGTACGATCGATATCCTCGTCCGAGTGCGAATAACCCACGACGAGTGTGGTCATTAATATTCCGCGACGGATGGTTTCCTGTAGAAACAGCGAGCGCATCGCCTGCGACGGTCGTCCCGACGCGTCCAAAGTTGAAAAAACCAGACAACATGGTTTGCCGTAAATCTGCACATGCTGCTCAAGTCCGTGACGTGCGATGACTTGGTTCCCTTCGTGCAACAAACGCTGACCGCGAGCGTAGAGCGTGTCGATGACCGGTTCCTGCTTGTACGTCTTGATGGTGGCGATAGCAGCCGCCAAGCCGTGTGTCTCTGCGCCATGTGTGGTGGAAAGCAAAAAGACCCGTTGGGATTCATGCTCTAGCCCACCAAGCTCCATATATTTGCGTTTGCCACACAAAGCAGAAACAGAAAAGCCATTCCCCATGGCCTTTCCCCAACACGACAGATCTGGATCCACTTGGTAGTAGGCCTGTCCGCCGCCATTGTGCCAACGAAAGCCGGTGATCATCTCGTCGATGATGTAAAGCGCACCGTGAGCATGACAGAGGTCGCGAAGCTCATTAAGATAATCATTTTCAGGTTCATCATATTTGGCGGGTTCCAGTATCACCGCCGCAATCTGGTCAGGGTGCTCGGCAAACATCCGCTCGACGCTCTGGATATCGTTGTAGCCAAAGGTTAATGTCAAATCCTTGACAGCCTGTGGAATGCCTGCATCAAGCGGAGTGGTGGACATAAACCAGTCATTGGTAGCGAAGAAGGGTTGGTCGCGGCAGCAAGCGACGAAATCCCGGCCGGTGTGCGCGCGGGCCAGTTTGAGCGCCGCCGTGGTTGCGTCAGAGCCGTCTTTACAGAACTTGACCATTTCCGCCGCAGGCACCAGGCTCAGCAACTCTTCCGCGGCTTCGATTTCGATAACGGAAGGTCGCGTGAAGTTTGCGCCTTTCATCAATTCGCGGCGGGCGGCATCGACGACTGCCGGGAAGGCGTGTCCTAAACCGACGCAGCGATTTCCCTGCCCGTACTCGATGTACTCATTACCATCCACGTCCCAGACGTGACTACCGTAACCATGTGTGATGAAACCAGGTGACAACTGAGGATATTGGTCGTCTCCCTTCGCATAGGTGTGGCAACCGCCTGGAATCAGGGAGTGCGCTTTTTGCCGCAGTTGAGCAGAAACTTCAAATTGCATGACTGATTCCGTTTCGAATGTTCTCACTCCACATCAATGGAATCGACATCCGCTTGTTGCACTACATCTTTGATCGGGATCTCATTTTCTGAATACCCCCAACTCAATGGTAGCTGAGTACTCCAGGGCAGATAAGGTTCCGTGGTTGTTCGAGTCGAAAAGACGCACGCTGAGCACGCAAAATCGGATTAATCAGCATTTCCCGCAACCCGCCTCGGTAGCCCTACGAATTGCCTACTTACCCCATTTACCATGAACTAGAATAAGGGTAGTAAAGATGTCGAAAAAGATAACCACCCATTCACCGAGAAATTTCGACTTCAACTCTCAGGCCTTTCGCGAGGACCACCACGAAGTGCCAATCGCTATTAGCTCAATGATTCATCCACGATCATCAACCGTAATGCCAATGTCGCCCATGCCCCACAATCACTGGCCACCCAAATTCGATGTCTTCGGTGTGCATGTTAGTTCAACGGATTACGCAGAGCTAACAACGGTCGTGATTGACGCGGCTCGACACAAACGACCGACTGTTGTGTCCTGCCATGCGGTGCATTCGATTGTTACCGCAAATGAAGATGCCGAGCTCCGAGAGCAGGTTAATTCATTCGAATCCGTCACTCCCGACGGCCAACCTGTGCGTTGGGCGCTGAATTGGCTGCATAAACAAAATTTGACCGAAAGAGTTTACGGACCGGAGCTCATGCTGCGGATCTGCCAAGCGGCCAGGGATCACGACATTTCCGTCTATCTGTACGGGGGCACTCCCGAGGTGCTGCAGAAACTGACTGAGAATTTACAAACTTCCGTAACAGGCATCAGGCTCTTCGGAGAATCGCCGCCATTTCGCCCGCTCACTGTGGAAGAAGAACAAGCCATGTTGCAGCGAATTTCCGCCAGCGAAGCTGGGATCGTCCTGGTTGGATTGGGCTGCCCCAAGCAGGACCGCTTTGCCTTCAAGCACAAACACGACATCAATGCCGTTCAAATCTGTGTTGGTGCGGCTTTTGATTTTCACGCTCGGGTGAAACGGATGGCGCCTGCCTGGATGCAAAAAAACGGTTTGGAATGGTTGTTCAGGCTTACCCAAGAACCAGGAAGGCTGTGGAAGCGCTACCTCTTTACAAATACCAAATTTGTGAAGCTGTTTTTGACGCAAGCGATCTTTCCTCGCGCTGACGCACGCCGTGAACAAGCGACGTGAATCATGAATCATGAATTGCCTGGCAAGATTTGGCGTTTCCAACAGCTGACTTGAGATCTTGGGCGTCATCACGTCGATTGGTTAGCCTACCGAAGTGATGTTGCGGCACCCTTGAATCTTGGCTCGAGTGAAATGGTTCCAATTAATCAACTGGTCGATCTGGTTGAGGGTTTCTTTGGAAAGAAACTAACGCGACACTATCAACTAGATGCATGAGTCTTTGGGACTACAATGGGGCGGAAGATGCGAGTTATTTAAAGCAAGAAGAACTCCCTGCAAATTTATGAGATCTAACCCACCTAGCGTTACTTTGGGAATGCCCGTTTATAACGGCCAAGCTTATGTGGCAGAAGCCATTGAATCTCTGCTGGCTCAAACATATGCCGATTTCGAGATTGTCATCTCTGACAATGCTTCTACGGACGAAACGCAAGCGATCTGCCGAGAGTATGCGGCCCAAGATGCCCGAATTCGATATGTTCGGCAGACGGAAAATCGAGGCTCCGTTAGCAACTTTAATTGTTTGGTCGCCTTAGCACTTGGACGGTATTTCAAATGGGCTGCCGCAGATGACGTTTGTCGCCCAACATACTTGCAGACAGTTGTCGAACTGCTTGAATCTAAGCCGCAAGCGGTGTGGTGCCACGCGCAGAGTGGAAAAATCGATCAGCACGGTCGGATCCTTACGAATGATGATCCGGCGGCGGAGGGGCTGGCGCACACGAAGCAAGCAGGATTTCCCCGGAATGACCACCAGTCTTCACACCGGCACCGCCGATTTCGTGGTGTTTTGCTCGGTACCTCATGGTGTGCTGACGCCTACGGAGTTATGCGCACAGCTTCGCTGGCAGAAACGAGCTTGTTACCCGCCTGCTACGGTTCTGAAAAAGTGCTGGTGGCCGAATTGGCGCTGAGGGGACATTACCAGGAAGTTCCAGAAACTTTGTTCTATCAGCGAGTCCATTCAACTGCCTCGGGCAGCTTGAAAAATCAAGCCCAACAAGTCCAGTTTGCTTTGGCGCGTCCAAAGCGAATACTATCATCCACCCGTTTCGATTTGCTCCGAGGCTACATCCGCGCCGTACATAAAGTTACCATGTCCGCGACCGACCGCTGCCTCTGTTATGGAGTGATGGCTCAATATCTGTTGCAGTTAGGCAAATGGCCGAAGATTATTGGTGACGACATGCGTGGCCGTCCGCTGGGGAAATACATGACCGAATCACGGACCGACACACAGTCAACCAACGCCGCTACTGATTGCCAGTCCGTAGATGCGGGAAGTAGATAGTCACCATGTTCTGCAAGCTTGAATCCCTTCATTCGGTAGTGTGTATCGGTGCTCACGCGGACGATATCGAGATCGGCTGTGGTGGCACCTTGCTCAGCTTGCGCCAGTCTAATCCTAGCCTGCGAGTCGATTGGATCGTCCTATCGGGCGATGAGGCACGTCAAGCGGAGGCGGCTGAGAGCTTCGGGCGTTGGACAGACCATTCGTCAGACTGTCACTTGCATCAATTCGATTTTCCGGACACGTTTTTTCCGTGGCACGGCGTGGCCATCAAGCAAGCCATTCATCATTTGTCCGAAAGTATGAACCCGGGTCTTGTCTTCACGCATTCCCAGCACGACGCTCATCAAGACCATCGCCTAGTCGGCGAAGTGGCTTGGAATGCCTTCCGCCAGCATTTGATCCTGGAGTACGAGATTCCGAAATACGAAGGGGACTTGCGCAATCCCAACGTGTTTTTCCCGCTCTCGAATTCGATGGCCCAGCGCAAAATTGAACTCCTAATGAGCAGTTTCCCTTCGCAAAATACCAAGCCCTGGTTTGACGAACGAACTTTCTTCGCTTTGCTGCGACTGCGCGGTGTTGAGTCTAAAGCGGTCGACGGTTGGGCGGAAGCTTTTCACGGCCGAAAAATTTGGCTTTCAGCCTAGGACCGCAGCGCGCTTTGTTTATCGTTCACTACATTAAAGCAATTCTGGTCAAGATGGATCTAGATTGAGAATCCCTTAAGTTGGCAGCATTGCTCATGGATTCCGTTCACGCAACTCTCCGCTAACGCGACATTTGAAAGGCCAGGTCAATGGTCCACCTCCGCACTGCCCAGTTCAATTGCCGGTTAAGTATTTGTGTCGTAATGCTCGTCACGCTGAGTTGCCTGTCCGCGACCCAGAGTGCTGAGCTGCAAAGGCCGCCGCTTGTAGTTGCGGCGGAACCGCAGGGTGAGGAGACGGAGCTTCGTTACAAACTGGACAACTCAGATTTGGTAGCCCTTTTTTATGTTCGAAATACGGGTGACGTCGAAGTTGAGGCCCTGCGACTATCGGCCTTGTTGCATGAGACGAACCAGTCGCGTCGGGCCACGCTGCTCCAGTTATCGCGTGACGGCAAGCGACTCGATGAGGGGCGCTTTGTACTTTCACCCGGCGAAACCATCGCAATCGAACTGAAAGCGACCGGGCTGCCGCTCGGGCCAAGCAGCGGCTACCTGCTACTGGAACACGGTGACCAAAAATTCACTTTAGCTCCTTTATCGTTTGATTACTCCCTTCCCCCCGAGCTCAAAATCGTAGGACTTGCCAAAGATGCAGAATTGCAAGGCACTGCCAAAAGCGGAACTTACGAGCACGTATTCGCTGTTCAATCCCAGAACGATACTCCCATTGAGGTGCTGCGAGCCACCACGACACCCGTGACAGGTCCCGACGGAATACAGCGTACCTCCACCATCGAGTTGGTCTCATCTGGCCAGCTGCCTATTGCTTTGAAAGGCCATGCAGCGGTCGAGCTGCGATTAACGACCGCGGTGCCAATCACCGGCATCTACAAGGGCACGATCATTCTGTCCTTTGACCAGCATACGGTCGAGCTGCCATTTGCAATCACGCGCGCGAAAGTGCCGTTACCTTTTGAAATCTTGCCGTCAGACGCGGTGCGATTGAATCTAGGAATGCTGGCGCGCGAAAGCCGCGTGCGTATCGCGATGCATGAATTGGAAGGGGTTAGCTTCAATATGCAGAAGTTACCTGAGCTGACAACGCTGAATGCAAGTGTAACGGGACAGAAATCATACCAGACGCATTTTAAGGGTGCTTATTGGGCCGACGACGCGGGTAATACAGTGACCTCGCTGCAACTTTCGCCTGGCGAGTTACAGGCCTTGTGGTTAGTTGTATCGGGAGTGGCAAATGCCGGAGAATTTGCCGGTAGCTTGCGTTTTGGTTTAGAAGATGGGCAAGTTATCACGCAGACGATTTCGATTATCGCCAGGAGATCGATGTGGCTGATTGTGTTGCTCATCGCTAGCGGTATCTTAATCTCGCAAATGCTCAAACTGCTTGGATCCCGCGCGCTCAACCTGGAAGAACAGCAGCAACTTTCGCGCATCGATAGCAATGCGGCTCGACTTGCCGGATTACCTGCTTTGACAAGGGAGGGACGCAGCATACTCGAGCAACTGCGTGCGCGCGTTTTGATCGTTTTTACGGAGAGTCAAGCAAATCGTGGTACAAGCTACGCCGCCACGATCAGCGAGCTCGATCGCAAAGTGCGACTGACACCAAGTTGGGACGCCGCTGCAGTTGCAGTGCGCGCCATTCTTCCTCCGGCCACCGAGCTATTGTCGCTATTGAAAGAACTGCAAAATTCTTTGTTGGCGGAGAATCCCAGCGTTCAAGCACTTGAAAGTTTGGAGAACAAACTCGCAGAACTTAAAACTAAGATCGATAAGAAAGCTCTCGAGACCATTGCGGATGCGATTCAAGTACTTCAACGTCAAATTGCCCGCTACGAAGAACTCTGCGCACCCTCCAGTGGGTCAAGTGAACGTCTGCGCGTCGCTAAAGATAGCCTTCGTTCGGCCGCTCAAGCCATCAATGACAGCAGTCTTGACACAGCCCGAAAACAATTTGAGCAAGCGGCGCTCATGTATGCGACGTCGCTGGTGCAAGATCTGAATGAACAGATTCAGAACCCGCCGTCTGCGTTTGCGCGGGAGATTGCCCCAGCCGCCTGGGCCAACGCGTTGGCTCGTCTGAATGCAGAGAGCAGTCGCGCATCGCAACTGCTGGGCAATGATCCTAACGCCGCCATACGCGTGACCTGGAGCAACAGGGCCAGCTACTGGCAAGTTAGTTTGCAGTTGGCAATACATTCAGTTCAGAACCGCATCCGCACTGATCAGAACCCGCCGCAGCCCGACCTTGCTCAGCTTACTTCTCGACTGGAATTGTTGAAGGGCTATGCCGACCGTCTGCATGAGCTGCTAGCCGCAGAGGATCTAAGCCCCGAGGATCTGCTGACCCTCGAACGCGAGATCGAGATTCGTTGCCAACCAGCGGGGGCGACGAGGAGTGCCATTGCTCGCGCGCCCGGCGACGCTTCCAGTGCCGTGCCGTTAACGGATTGGCTACAGGTGATGCCATTTTTTCGGGAAACTCACACCGGCGCCGTTCGTCTGGCCGATATCCATGTGCTGCGTTCGAAGCGACTGTGGAACCAGTTTTGGGTAATGTTTTTATCCGGCGTCGTCGCGACGATTCTTGGGCTAAAGTTGCTGTGGGTCGACAACCTGGTGTGGGGTACTACCGGCGATTGCTTGATCGCAATCCTGTGGGGATTGGGACTTCACCAAGTCGCCAATGCGTCATTCGACTACAACACTTACGTTAGTGGTTTCATCAAGCCACCGAGTCAGCAGTCGCCCGTATAGGAGTTTCGGCGACGAGCAACCTTCTCCGGGAGCTGATAGTCACACCCGTTTTTCTAAATACTGAGTCAGCACATTTGTGGAACGCTGCCTCGCGTCTTCGGCTCAATGCGCGCGAAAGCGAGTTTCTGAACTCGGCGTTTTGCCGAGGAGTGAAGCAGCGTTCTCCGGCATCACTCACAATACTTTCCATCATTGGCCGCCAGTCGACTCTGTGTTCAACTCACCACACAGGTCGAACGCCTTCATCGCCTCTACCGTGGCGATATAGGTGATGTAATGATAGTTGCCCCGATAGAGCGAGTGCATCCACCAACGTCCGCTTTGGCGTTGTTCGCTCCTCAGCCATGCCAAACCTTGCGCGATGCGAGGGTCGGCGGCTGGAATATTGCTTTGACGCATGAGCACGACGGCTAGCGCAGTCATGTAAGCGTCACTTTCGGGCTTGATGGCATCGGGCAAATTTCGCATTAGATTCAGTACGTAGGGGCTCATCTCGAAGTGCCAATCATCGATGGGGGACATATCGCGAGTACTCCATCCACCGTCGTCATGCTGTTTGGACGAAAGCAAAGCGAGCGCGGCATCGCGCTCGGACTGCGGAATTAGCTCTGGTAGATAGTAAGCAAGTTGAAGCTTTAACACGCGGTCGAAATCGTTCTTGGGCTGCGCAGCTTGTAACCAGGCCTGCAACTTCGCAACGCGGCCCAACAGCGAATTATCCTTCAGTTCAGCCAACCAACCGGGCGCGGCAGTGATGGCGCGAACGGCTTGCAGCGAGAGTTCAAAATCAGTCGTAATGTGAGGGATTTCGACTTCCCCGTGGCTGACAAACGATCCATTGTCCGACTGATGTTCAAACATATCGCGAAGTGCGAGTTGAGTTGCTTCGGACGTTATTTTCGTCACGTGTCGATCCCACTCTGCCAGTCCCAGAGCTCGCCAAACGCTGCTGAATGTACCGGGATAGAACTTGTGTCCATCCTTTTCCGTCTCCTTAACTGATTTTATATCTTTGGGCAGAGAACGGACGAAGTCGGAATGCACCTCAGCGCTGGGCGGGCCAAATTGCTGCGACCATGCCGTGCGTTCGACCATGTAGGGGCCTGTTGTGTGGCAATTCACACAAGACTTCTCGCGCACCCAACTCACAGCACCATCCTCCAAATATTTGGCTGCTGCTGCCAAGGAAGAGGGACCAAAGTCGGTCACTCGCGGTTCGTCTTCTGAAGGCAGGCTCACGCGAATCTCACCAGATTGGTATTGAAACGCTGGCTTATTATTAGCCTGCGAAAACGCCGCTTGCGATACGGAGAAGATCGCCAGAAGTGCAAGTGCCAAAGTGCCGTCGATTCTGCGAAGCAATGGCTGTTGAGCGGCTTCGAGCAGCTTATTTTTCATTGTAGTGCTACCAATTAATGCGAATTTGAGGTTTTCTTGATCGACCAATATGCGCAAGGATTTTACCAGCTATTTCGGGCTCCAGGCAAATACGCAAATTCAAATTCACATCCTCGGAGCGACAGAAGTCATCGGTTTTGAAACTTCGCCTTAGCCTTTGATGACGATGTTGACGAGTCGTCCAGGCACGATAATGAGTTTGACAATCTCCTTGCCGCTCAGCAATTCGGCAATCTTTGGCTCTGACTTGGCAGCCTGTTCGAGGTCTGCCTGGGTACAGTCCGCAGCCACCGTGACGCGACTACGTACTTTACCGTTTATCTGGATTGGGATTTCAATCTCCGCGCTTTTGGTGAGCGCTTCATCAAACTGCGGCCAGGGCTGGTAGGCCAGCGTCTGCGGGTGGCCTAGCAAACGCCAAAGTTCTTCGGCAATGTGCGGTGCGTAAGGGGCCAGGAGCAATACAAAGTTTTGCATGGCCGACTTGGGACGCGTTTCCTCTTTCGTAAAAAAGTTCACAAATTCCATCATGCGCGATATCGCGGTATTGAAGCCCATCGCCTCGGTGTCATGTGTCACTGCGGCAATGGTACGGTGAAGCATTTGGTTTTGCTCCAGCGTCGGGGGCGCATCCGAGATCGCAGCCACCAAGACCAGTTCGTCGGCGCGATAATCCACAATCATGCGCCAGACGCGGTCAAGGAAATTGCGCACACCGCTAACCCCGGCCATGCTCCAAGGCTTGGTGGCCTCCAGCGGCCCCATGAACATTTCGTATAACCGGAGAGAGTCCGCTCCGTACTCGCGTACCACTTCGTCCGGATTCACCACGTTACCGCGGCTTTTAGACATCTTGTTTGCGCGACTGTCGATACGTATCGATTCATCGGCTAGCAGCACAAAATTATCGCCACGCTTGACGACATCCGCTTCGGCCACACTAACTATGACGGCGACTTCTTGGGTGGCGTGATCCTTGAGGGAGCCATCTGCCTGACGCACTACCGCATTTGGATTGATCCAACGGTCGCCACATTGGTAACCGGTGTACTCGACCTCGCCGAGGATCATTCCCTGGTTGACCAGCTTCTGGAAGGGCTCTGGGTTCGATACGTAGCCACGATCGTAGAGCACTTTATGCCAAAAACGCGAGTAGAGCAAATGCAGAACGGCATGTTCCGCCCCACCCACATACAGATCCACTGGCATCCAGGCTTTTTCTTTTTCCGGATCGCAGAACGCCTGATCATTTCGAGGATCGATAAAGCGCAGATAGTACCAGCAAGAACCCGCCCACTGGGGCATGGTATTCGTTTCTCGGCGGAAGCGTTTACCGTCGATTTCCACATACAGCCAATCGGCAGGCGATTTCCCGAGTGGCGGTTCCGGACGTCCGTGCGGTTTGTAATCTTCCAACACCGGCAAATTGACGGGCAGGTCTTCGAGAGCGACAGC